>CAWWCX010000118.1:0-10059 GCA_963935445.1 uncultured Roseibacillus sp. | reverse complement strand
GGGAATCACCTTGCAGGGAGTGGTATTGATGGCGGCAGTGAGGCGCTGGGGAGATGTCCTGGCAGGATCATACTCGATGATGGCCTGCCCGGTGGCCGCGCAGACGGTGTCAATGGCGCTGACGCCGGTGGTCGAAGCGAGAACTTCAACAAGAATTTCCGTCGCCCCAGGCTTTGCAAGGCCGGCGATCTTGAAGGTCCGGAGTTCGCCGGCTATCTTGAATCCCGCCCTCTCGAGGGTGCTCCGCACCCGTGCTGCGCTCAGTTGCGTTGAGTTGTAATTGAGGATCGTGCGCCCCGACTCCGGGAGCACACCCCTTACCTCTACGTCTTTCAGTCTGCTGAGGGCGGCGGTGACTTTTCTTGCTCCGTCCGTGGTTGCGATGCCCTCGAGAAGGAGCACGAGTTCCGTGCCCTTGCAGCAGAGATTCGCACAGCTTGTGGCACAGGGTCTGGCCTTGGCGTTTCCGGCTAGGAGAGCCGCCCTGCCGGGCACCTTGCACAGCGGGCAGTTCTTCCGGGTCTGTTCCTGCCGCGGCCCGGCTGCAGGAGAGGCCTTCTGTTCCCTGTCTTCTGCACAGGCCGCGCCCGCAGTCAGGCAGAACGAAAGCAGTAGAGGGAGAAGTTTCACGGGCGAAGGCATGGAGCTACGAATCCTGGAGGAGCAATCTCCTGCGTTGATTCTGTACGTGGGAGACTGGAAGCTCAAGCCCCGCCGATGTCAATATAGTGTCGGCGGGAGAGTAGCAGATGGCGTCGCATCGCATTGGCGGCCTCCTCGGGTTGTCCGTCCCTGATGGCGGTCACGATTGCAGCATGGGAGTCCACCACACGGGTATGCCAGTTTTCGTCCCCCTGATTTGTTCTCGCGTAGTCCCGGAATCGTTTTTCCAAGCCGCGCAGGATGGTGCTGTAGATGGGGTTGCGGGAGGCGCGGGCGATAGCGAGGTGAAAGCGGACGTCTTCCACGGTGGTGGCCCCAGCATCGCCCGCGGCGCGCATGATGGCGAGGTGATGCCTTTCAATTTCGTCCAGATCCGACTCGCCGGCCTCGTGGGCAGCGAGTCGCGCGCACTCCGTTTCCAGCAGAATACGGAAATCGATGAGTTGCAGGAAAGACTCCTCGGGTGTGAGAATGGAATAGGCCTCAAGGGCGGAGGCAAGGGAGTCGAGAGAGGGATCGGCGATGTAGGACCCGGAGCCCTTGCGGGTGCGGATCAGTCCGCGTCCGCGCAGTTGTTGAATTGCTTCCCGGATGACCGTGCGGCTCACGCCGAAGCGTGTGCATAATCTCTCCTCGGAAGGAAGTCGCTCTCCCGGCACGAGGGTGCCGTCGAGGATTTCCTGCGCGAGCACCTCCACGACTTCCGAGCTGCGGTGAACGCTGGGCACGGGCAGGGGTGTAACACGGATGAGATGCTCCGGCGAGAGCATAGCATTGCCACTGCGTCCTTGCCATGTCCCCGGCTGGGTTCAGTCTTCCGGGGTGAGGGGGGCGAAAGCGCTGTTATGGAGCACTGGGCTCGTCCTCGCACCGTTTCACGTGGTAGCGGCCCGGGTCCCGAGTGCGCAGGAGCTGATTGACGAGTTCAGGGATTCCCAGCTGATCCTGGGAGACCGTCACGCCGCGGTGACCAACTCGCTGCGAGCGGTGCTGGAGGGTAGCCGGGAAGCCAGCGAGATGGAGAGCGACCTGCAGCGTTTCGTGGAGGCTGTCGACGAGCATACGGCCTCCTTCGGCGGGTTGGAGCTGGTCCTGCATGCCCCGCTGTCGGACCTGAAGGCGGGCTATATCAGGTTTCTCCAGTGGCGGCGTGCAGAAGTGCCGAGGACTGTCCGGGAGGGCCTTCTGGCGGGGAGTTCCGCCGAGGGAAAACCCGCGTGGCGGACGGTAATGGAGGAGGTGCTCCTGCCGGTGGCCCGGGAGGAGGAGCGCTGGTTGCAGGAACTTGCCGAATTGGAGAGGGTGGCGATGGCGGCTCCGGTCGCAGGCGCTGTGGAAGCGCGCAGGCGGACCTTGCTTGAGCGCTATGGCAAATGGCTGGTTTTGTTCTCGGGATCGACCTTGGTAGTCGCCCTGCTCCTCTGGTTCCTGCTCCGCAAAGGGCGCCCGGGGAAGATCCCAGGCTGATGGCTAGGGGGTCCGCTGGGAAACCCGGATGCGGAAGTAGCGTTGGGCGGGCTGGGGAGCAGGAAGGACCCAGCGGTAGAGTGCGCGCCCTGCGGAAAGATGCTCCTGGAACGTAGGTTCGGCAGGAACCGGATCCCAGTCCTGCAGGGTGGTGCTCATTTCGATGGAGGGGAACTCCACGCCCCGGGCAGCAAGGCTGAAGGCCAGGAAGAGCGTGGTTCCGCCGTCCGGATTGTGCTGCCACCTGAAAAAATCGTTGAGAAGGTCACCGGTGAGGTCGGATGTGCCGAGCAGGTGTTCGAGAAGAGCGGAGATTCCGTCGCGGTCGCGGTCGAGGGTGGGGTTGCCCACAAGGACGCTGCGGTCATCTGAACCAGGACTTCCGCCCACGGAGGTGCTGCTCCGCCAGCTCGAAAACAGGCCGTGGTCGGGATTGGCAAAGGGGTCGATGAGGGCGAGGGCATCGCCGTCGCCATCGGCTGATTCGGGCCACGGCGGGTCGTCGCCGTAGCTGAAGTCGAGAAGAACCTCTCCATCGGAGTCGAGAAGCGTGATATGATCACCGCTATTGTCGAGGGCCCCCTCCAGTTCGAATTCTCCCGCCACAACGTGGGCCGAGCCGTGGATGGCCTCGAAGGCATTCTCGTCGCGGACAATCAGGATGCGTTCGCCAGGGGCAAGGGTGGAGCCCACCGGGAAGGTGAATTCCACTCCGGCTGCGAAGCGGACGAGGGCAAGATCAAGCGACTGGGTCGGATTGATGTTGAGGAGCTCAAGAAACTCCGCTCCGGGCTCTCCGGGCGGGTGATACATGATTTCGGAGAGGACGAGATCACCGGGCCGGGGGGGCGTGCCGGTGACATAGGAAGCATCGTTGAGGGCCGACCATTCCCCAGCTGTTGACAGCACGCGGGCCTTCACGCGGGTGGAGGTATTGAAGGTAAGGGGGGTTTTGTAGGCGGTCCCTCCACCTTCGATGGGGTCGCTGCCATCCAAGGTGAAGAAGATCGTGCCCGTTTCGTTCGTGTTGTTGGAGATGCTCAGGGTGAACTGCGTAGTCACTGTGCCGCCCGGGTGGCTGAAGGCAGGCGGTCTAAAGAACTGTGAGTCGATCCACGCGCTGCGCGTGGAGAGATAGTTCTTCATGCCGTTGAGCGCGTTGGTCCACGCCGCGGTGCTTATTCCCTGCTGGAGAGCCATCGCGACTGTAAACTGGCCGGCCTGCCGGTTGACGAGACCGCGCATGTTGGTTGTGGAGAGAGGTCCGCGACGCAGCTCATACCAGCGATCGATGAATTCCCGCATGAAGCCGGGGTCCTCGAAGAGGCGGGGGAACCAGAGGCGGTCACTGCGATAGAGAAGTTCCTCGGTGGCATTGCCGGAGTAGGCGCCGAGGTTGTAGTCCCAGATGGGGCCCATCCGCAGCTTGTAGTCGGTGGAGGAGACCCACGGGTACAGGCTGACGAGCATGCTGTCGCCCTGCTTGGCGAGATTGTGGAGGTGGAAGTAGTCGATAAAGTCGCGGGTATCGAGGTGGCGACGATAGCCCTCCACCGGGTCGAGCCACCGGCTGTCGTCGTAGAAGACATTTTCGAATTCGCGGAACCAGTTCTCGATGCGAGTGCGCTGGGCCGCATTGATGCGGTATCCGTTGGGGTTTTCGAAGTTGAGGAAGCCGTTATACTGGCGGGGAATGTCGTCCTCGAGCTCGTCGCCCAGCTGGTTGGGGGCCGTCTGCAGGACGCGGTCGGGACCTGCAGTGTGGAAAAACTGGGGAGACATTGCGCCATTCTCGGCAGGAAATCCACCCACCGGGATGGGGTCCATGCGGTTTACACTGAGGAGCCATCCGCCGGTAGACCCATCTTCCGAGAGGGCCTCGAATTCAAGGCGGTCGTCATCCCGCTTGACCTTCTCCGCGAAGGCGTAGACGCCCACCCGGTCGGCCGGGGTAAGATCGCCGCCGTCTTCATTGATGAACGTGTCCACGAAGCGGAAACGGGTCCCGTAGCGCCCGGTCTGGCGGCTCAGTTCCCAGGAGAACGTGTTTGCAATGAGTTGGCGGTCGTAGGCTGGGTGAGGGTAGTAGAGAATCCAGTCGGATTCCCCGGGAAGACCGAGAGGGGTTGTTGCCTTGTCGTTGCCATATTCGTCCCAGGTTTTGATCGAGTAGGGCTTGGGATTCCAAGTCGAGGAAAAGGCCCCGCGCACCCGGATGCCAACCCGCTCGGTCAGGTCGTGGGTTCCGGTCATGGAGGCCCGGCCGGATGCGGGGTCGGTATCAATGAGATGGATACAGGCCGGTTGGCGGGCGACCTGCTGGAGGCCGCTGCCGGTCTGGGTGGCCGTGGACCAGCCCTTGTTTGGGATGTTTCCCCCGGCGAAGTTGTCGATGATGGCAATCGCAATGGGTGAGCTGTAGTTCTCCAGCCCGCCGGCAAGGCGAAGGTAGCTGCTGGTCTGGGGTTTTGAGACGGACGCGGGCCGCAGGACGGCGGCCCGCAGCAGGGTTGAACTTTCGATGGGAATCGGGCCCGTGTAGGGTGTGCCGTTTGCGGAAGTGGGGAGTGCTCCGTCAGTGGTGTAGACGATGACTCCGGGTTCCGCGCTGGTGATGCTGGCTTCGAAGGGACCGACGAAGGTTCCTTCCTCCGGGGTGATTCTGGGTTGAGGGGCTGGATCCGCTACGCAGTCATAGGCTGCCATGAGATGAACGAAGACGACTGGCTGGAGAGGGTCGTTGGTGGTGAGTTCGAGACGGGAGAGATGGCAGCCTGCGGCGGGGTCAAGAGTCACCTGGAGAGAGCGTTCCTCCCCGGGTGGGATGACAAGGGGGGTAGCGTTCACAAGGAAGGGAGGAGCGGGACTGCGAGGAGCGACGGACAGCATTTGGCTTCCTGTGTTCCGGAGAGTGAGCGTGCGGGCCGGGATGGGATCACCGGAGGCGATGGATCCGAAGTCCACGAGAGGTTGCAGGGAAAGGGATGGGTGCGGAGGTGCGGGAGGCTCGGCGATGAACTTGACCTCCCCGAGGCCGACCCGGTCTCCTCCGATCCCTCGGAAGGTATAGTGATTGTCGGTGATCGTGAGTCGGACGGCGTTGGCCTGGAACCGGCCTTCGAGCGGAATTGTTTCACTCAGTGCGGCGGTCTGCTCGTGACGGACACGGGTGGGGTTGTTCCAGCTCTCACCGCCATTCGAGGAGAATTCGACGATGAATTCCTTGGCCTCGTTGTTGTTGGAAGAGGTGTAGTAGAAGCCCCAGACCACCAGGTGGGTGACCTGATAGAGGGAGGGCAGGGCAAAGGTGAGGACGGGATCGCCGCTTCCGGCTCTGAAGTAGTCGCTGCCGGTGCCCCCGGGAGAGCTGGTGGCCCACGCCCGGGAGGGGTTGGCTGAGCCGTGGCGGGTATTCCGATAGTTCGCAAGGGTGGGAATGGGCTCAAGGCCGCTCCCATCGATGAGGTTGGAAGCTGGGAAAAAGTCGTCGAGAGAGGAAGAGGTGACGGTGGCAGGGGTGACGAGGAACTGTGCTGCCGAGAGAGCAGAGCCCGCCGGCAGAAGGGCGAGGAGAAGGGGCGGTATGACGCGAAGCAGGGTCACGGCGGACTGGGCAGGGTAAGTTCGAAAGCGCCGCGGGCAAGCGGGAAGCTTGAGCAGTCTGCCCGGGTAGATCGGGGGACGCCCGGGTTACTCCTTGAATCTTGGGTTTTTCCGGGTGGGGACGGGGGCTTCGGTGGCCTTGCGCCAGGACTTCAGGAGGCCGAGCATCTCGTCCCGGTGCCCGGTTTCTGTCGGCGCGAGGTTGTTCTTTTCAGAGGGGTCTCTGGTGAGGTTGTAGAGTTCGAGCGCGCCGTCCTCGAAATACTCGATGAGTTTCCAGGGGCCACGACGCACGACACCGCAGGGGGTGGTCCGGAAGTTTTGAAATGGCGAGCCAAGATCCTTGCCGTAGCCTTGGAGATAAGCCGGGAAGTGCCAGAAGAGTGCGCGCTCGGGAATGGGTTCTCCACGAAAGAGAGGAGCGAGATCCTGGCCATCCTGCAATTCCGGGGCCTTGGCTCCGGAGGCACTGGCAAAGGTTGGCAGGAGGTCCACCTGGTGAATGGCAGTCTCATTGTGGGAACCCGGGGGGACCCGACCGGGCCAGCGGACGAGGAAGGGCTCACGGATGCCGCCCTCGTAAAACATGCCCTTGGATCCGCGCAGGGGCCTTGCATTGGAAACTGCACCGTGCGGGCCATTGTCGGAGGTAAAGACCACGAGGGTGTTATCCGCAAGGAGCAGCTCATCCAGAAGATCGAGCAGCTGGCCAACCGCGAGGTCCATCGCCTCGATCATGGCGGCATACTTGGGGTTGTCATGGTGGGTTCCCGATTTGCCCCGGTACTTGGAAGTGAGATCAGCCCGGGCCTGAATGGGAGTGTGAACGGAGTAGAAGGGAAAGTAGACGAAGAAGGGCGCGTTCGCTCCCTTCTGTTTCTGAGTGGAACGGATCCAGGAGCAGAGGTCGCTGGCGAGACGGGCGGGGAGGTGCTCGCCGTTGGGCCCATCCTTGAGCTTGGGGTTCCTGTAGGGTGAGAAGTAGGACTTGGGGTGCCCCCATTTCAGTCCACCGAAGTTGGCATCGAAGCCGGAGGCGGTGGGGTCGTCATTCAGGTGCCACTTGCCTGCAACCGCGGTCCGGTATCCGGCCTTTTTGAGGACCTCGGCCATGGTGGGCAGCGCGGGAGGCAGCACGGTCCGGTTTTCGATGGGAATGAGACGTCGATGGGCGGCCTTGCCCCGGTCGGAGTTGCCGACCGTGAAGACCCCATGGCGTGGGGTATAGAGGCCAGTCATCAGGGACGCGCGCGAGGGCGCGCAGTTGGCGGCTGCGGCGTAGGCGTTTGTGAAGGTCATTCCCTCGCGGGCGAGGCGATCGATATGGGGTGTCCGGTAGTAATCAGATCCCTGGCACGAAAGGTCGGTGTAGCCGAGGTCGTCGGCGTAGAAGAGAACGATGTTTGGGCGGGTCTTGACTGCTTTTTCAGCAGCGGACAGAGGGCCCCAGAGAGGGAGAGCTCCTGAGAGGATGAGGGAGAGGAGGGCGCGGGCGGGCATGGAGCGAGCTTGGGGGCTCCCTCTCCTCGTTGCAACCGGGAAGGGCGCGGGTGAGGGTGGGGAGCCATTGCCCCGAGCTTCTCCGGGTCCTTACTCGATTCTGATGACGTGAGAGGCGTCGTAGCTTCGGCCGTACATATCCTCGGTCTGCACCCAGAGGCGATGAGTGCCGGGGCGGCCGGCGACCGGAAGGCTTGCTTTCCATAGGTGCTGGGAGGGGACGGCCCCAGGGAGCGTCATGCCCTCAAGTTTGTCGCGGCGACTCTCCTCCCGCTTTTTGAGGGCGAGAAAGTCGGGGTCGGCTTCGAGGGTCCGGGCGAGGGAGATCCAGGGGCCCGACTCGCCGAGCCGCATGCGCACCTTGGAATGGCGGGAACCGTTGAAGACATTGGCATAGACGGTGACCTCGTCGATGCCGGCCTTGACTTCTTGGGGAGCATGGATGCGGAGCTGGTAGCCGGCTGGTCGGCGGGTGGCCTTGAAATCAACCATGGCCTGGTTGCCGTTGAAGGTAATGGTGGAGTATCCACGGGGGGCACCGTCGCGGCCGAGCGAATTGGGAATGCCGAGTTCATCCGGCTCGCCCCGCCACCAGCTGCCGCAGACGGTCACATTGACGATGTGATGGTGTGGCTTCTCCCCCTTCCACCCGTCCTTCTCATCGATGAACATGTGGGCATGCCAGTGGGTGTGCCCTGAAATCGAGAGGGTGTAGGGCCGGTTTTCGATAAGGCGGAAGAGGCGGGATTGCTCGGCAGTGGGGTTGAGGGGGTGCTCGGATTCCTTGAGAGGTATGTGCATCATCAGCATGAGCATTTCGTTCTCGGGCAGATGGGGCATGAGGTTCTCGAGGAAGGTGAGTTGCTGCTCGCCGAGCGCACTGGTATAGCTTCCGGTGCCTCCCGATTTTCTGGAGCCTCCCCACATGACATTGTCGAGAACCACGAAGTTTACCGGACCCCATGTGAAGGCGTAGTAAGGGGGGCCGTAGATGCGCTCGAATGTTTCATCCGCGGTCGTGTCGTCAGGTGCGTCAAAGTTAAGATCGTGATTGCCGATCACGTTGAACCACGGGATTCCGACGAGGGCCACGATGCTGTTGTGGGTCTCAAAGAGAGACAGGTCGTCAAAGAGGATATCCCCGAGAGTCACCCCGAACTTGGCGTCCGTATCCATCAGTTCCTGGATAGTGTCCCGGGCCATGAAGCCCAGCTCCTTTGCATTGCGGGATTGTGTATCGCCGAAGAAGTGGGCCTTGAACTGAAAGGGTTCCCTTTGCCGGGTGAGGGCAAAGTCGATTGAGGCGGGCAGGGGGCCGGTTGGCTGTACCCCGGCAAACTTGCTTTGTGGAGAACCCTGGGGTTTGTGCAGATAGTAGAAACGGGGAAGCTGCTTGTCACTGACCGGGGTCATCCAGCCTCGAGGCTTGATGACGAAGAAGATGCAGTCGACCCGGGCGGGCAGTGTCCAGTTCCCCGTGAGGTCCGTGCGGACGACCTCCCGCTGGTTGGAGACGAGGACACCGGGAATGCCGGGCTCTCCCTGGTCGCGGATCCCGTTGCGGTTCCGGTCGTCAAAGACCACTCCGCGGGCCGTTTGACCGGGCGCCTCCCGGGCGCCCAGTTCGGGGGGGCAGAGCAGGAGGATCAGGGCAGAGAGACCAAGGAGGAAGCGCATCAGGTGCATGGGGTTGGGATTTTTACTTGGGGCAGGGAGCGGGCCGAAGCCGGGGTAGTCAGGCCACTACGGGCAACAGGGTGAGAAGCCGGTGCCGGGGTCACTGCACAGGTTGGGTGGTGGATGTATGGAAGATCGCGCGGGGTGTCCAGACTGGCAGAACGATTCCCGGATTCCTGCCGCAGTAAAGATGAAATGTGTCGAGTGCCGGTCACAGTGAGGGAGCCCGCGGAGGGCGCTCTCTTTTTGTGGGGCATGCCGAGGGGCTTCTTCGAGCTCGGGGCACAAGGATCCGCAGGAAGGGCTGATAGGGTTGCGGGCGTGCTGCTCCCGGCTTGCCACCTCCGCATTCCCTGAGAGGATCGCGTCATGAAGCAGCGCAGACTGGGGTCGAGCGGGATCGTGGTGAGCGAGATCTGCATGGGAACGATGACTTTTGGGACTCAGGCGGGGAAGGAGACGGCTTTCCGCATCATGGACCGGGCCTTTGATGCCGGCATCGATTTCTTTGACAATGCGGAACTCTATCCAGTGCCACCCAGTGCGGAGTTGGTTGGATTGACCGAGGACTGGCTGGGAGAGTGGATGGCCGGCAGGCCACGCGATGCGGTGATCGTTGCCACCAAGGTGGCCGGGGCTGCTCATGGTTGGTTCAATCCCCCCGTCCGTAACGACAAGGCGGCCCTGGACCGAAACCATATTCGAAAGGCGGTGGAGGGAAGTCTGCGGCGCTTGCGGACCGATTATATCGATCTTTATCAGGTGCACTGGCCCGATCACGGGATGCGCCCGGAAGACACCCTGGGTGCTCTCGACGAACTGGTGCAGGAGGGCAAGGTGCGTGCCATCGGGGTAAGTAATGAGGACAGTTATGGCCTCATGAAGGCGCTGTGGACAAGCGACACACACGGCCTGGCCCGCTATGACACGATTCAGAACAATTTCTCGCTCAATAATCGCCGCTTCGAGGATGAGCTTGCGGAAGTAAGCCGCCGGGAGCAGGTCAGCCTTCTTCCCTACAGCCCGCTGGCGGGCGGGGTGCTGAGTGGGAAGTATAATGGAGGGAAGAGGCCGGAGGGGGCTCGCTTCACCCACTATATGGACGCCACCGCTCCCCGCCAGCGTGCGATGGCAGAGCGCTTTGCCAAC
>CAWWCX010000117.1:0-10121 GCA_963935445.1 uncultured Roseibacillus sp. | reverse complement strand
TCAAGGTTTTATCCGCCAGCCCCTCGGACTCGAGGTGAGCAAAGAGCCTGCCTATTGCAGCATCGACGGTAGTCATCACACCGTTGTAATTCAGGAAGCGTTCTTCACTTCCCATTATCTCTTCGTCATCCGTCGCCTCTTCGCCATCCGACGCCTCTTCGTCATCCGTCGCCTCTTCGCCATCCGTCGCCTCTTCGCCCGACGCCTCTTCGCCCGCCGCCTCTAGGCTCTCCTTCATCATCTCCGCGTATTCACGCATCCTTCCCGTGAAGTCTTCTGCCGGGAACAACTCGCCTTCATAAACCTGCTTTTGGGCAGAACTGGCAACCACCGGACGATGCATCTGAAAAAACCAGAGATTGATATAAAAGGGCTTATCTCCCCGTTGATCTATAAACTCGGTTGCTTCGTCCACACAGTAAAACGAGGAATACGATCGAAAATCGGCTGAATTGGCCCAATAAAGACGAGAAACATCCACACCGTAGTCCTTTATCGTTACGGCTGGGTCGCGGTCAATATGCTCCTTCCCAAAATGCCCGGTAAGATAACCTGCCCTCTTGGCTATGTCATTCACTGTCACCACCGCGGGATCGAGGGCGTTGGGCATGCCACGTCGCCAATTCTGCCGCAGGGTGGAGGAGAGATAATCATGAATTCCAAGGCGCGAAGGATGAATGCCCGTCATGAAAGAAACTCTGGTTGGCGAACAAACCGGCGAGGCTACGTAATAGTTCTCGAAGGTGCGGCCCTCCTCTACCATCCGGTCTAGATGAGGAGTCTTGACATGCGGATGCCCCAAAGCCGCAACATCCCACCCCATGTCATCAACCAGAATAAGGATTACGTTCGGGGAATCCTCACCAATGCTCGAGGGAGACAGACCTGCCAGAAGCAGCGCGCCCAGAAAAAACACGAGGACAGGCGGGCGCAAACCCAAGAGGCAGTGACCGGACAAGGATTGGTTTTCCTGCATCCCGGGCCAGCTTAACAAAAGGCTTCTTTACAAACAAGGTGAAAGGGGTGTGTGCCGGGGAGGCAAAGCCACGCACAACAGGCAGGAGAACCTCGATTTGCGCAAACTCACTTCACTCAACATCCATCTCCCTGGCGCCAAAGTCACCCTTCTGGGCACCTTGACGGCGGACAACCCGCCCCGTTACCGGCATGGGTTGCTCACTGGTTCTGGCAGGAATCCGGATGCCGCTCTACTGGCAGGCCTCACACTCGCCACCGTTCATCATGGCCTCGATCGAGCAGGCATGCTGCTCCTCGGGAGTATAATTCTTTTTCCCGCTGGCCTGTGACTGGGGGGCGTCTTCCTTCTTCACCTGCACGGTCGCCTTCTCGATGTCGCTGGCCTGCAGGGTACGCAGGTAGTAAGTGGTCTTGAGCCCCGTGCGCCAGGCGTGGCGATACATGTGACTCAGGGTCTTCATATCCGGGGACGCCAGGAACAGGTTGACGCTCTGACTCTGGTCAATCCACTTCTGGCGCCGGGCCGCCGCATCGATGATGTGCTGGTAACCGATGCCGAAGACCGTGAGGTGCTTCTGCTTGAGATGATCCGGCATTTCATCGATATCGCCCAGTTCGCCGTCGAAGTACTTGAGCTGATCCAGCATCTCGGAAGTCCACAATCCCTCGGCCTTGAGATCCTGCACAAGCTGGCGATTCAGCACCGTGAAGTCTCCGCTCAGGTTGCTCTTCACGAAGAGGTTCTTGTAATTGGGCTCGATACACGGAGTGGTTCCCATGATGTTCGAAATCGTGGCCGTGGGTGCAATGGCGAGAACATTCGAGTTGCGCATCCCACTCTGGAGAATCTTGTCCCGGACGGGGCGCCAGTCCATCTTACCACCCCGCGGAACAGCCACTTCCTCTCCGCGCTCATCCTGCAGGATGTCCAGGGAATCCTGAGGCAGGATCCCACGATCCCACTTGGAACCCCGATAGGTTGAATAGGTGCCCCGCTCGGCAGCGAGGTCACTGGACGCGCTGTAGGCGTAATAGGCGATTGCCTCCATGAACTCATCGTTGAAGGCCACCGCCTCTTCGCTCGCGAAGGAGAGGTTCTTCTTGAAGAGCGCATTCTGCAGGCCCATCACACCGAGACCAATCGGACGGTGCCTGCTGTTGGCAGTGCGCGCCGCATCGGTCGGGTAGAAGTTGATATCGATCACGTTGTCCAGTGCGCGAATGGCCACCGTGATGGTCTCGCGCAGCATCTCATGATCGAGCATGCCATCCTTGTTCACGTGCGTGTCCAGCACCACCGACCCGAGATTACATACCGCAGTCTCGTCCTCGCTTGTATTGAGGGTGATCTCGGTGCAGAGGTTGGAGGAGTGGATCACGCCCACGTGGTCCTGGGGGCTGCGCAGGTTGCAGGGATCCTTGAACGTGATCCAGGGATGCCCCGTCTCGAAGAGCATTTTCAGCATCTTCTTCCAGAGTTCGATAGCCGGAAGCCTCCGACTCCAGATCTTGCCCTCGGCCGCCATGGCCTCGTATTCCCGGTAGCGCTGCTCAAAGGCCTTCCCGTAGAGGTCGTGCAGATCAGGACACTCGTTGGCCCTCAGAAGGGTCCAGTCCTCCCGTGCCTCCATACGCTTCATGAAGAGATCCGGAATCCAGTTCGCGGTGTTCATGTCATGCGTCCGGCGACGTTCGTCACCAGTATTCACACGCAACTCGAGGAAGTCCTCCATGTCGTTGTGCCAGCTCTCGAGGTAGGCACAGCCTGACCCCCGGCGCTTGCCACCCTGGTTCACGGCCACCAGCTGGTCGTTGTGGAGCTTGAGAAAAGGAATGACACCCTGGCTCTCGCCGTTGGTGCCCTGAATATAGGCACCCGTCCCACGCACACTGGTCCAGGACCCACCCAGTCCACCCGCCCACTTGGAGAGGAAGGCATTCTCCGATATTCCCCGGAGCATGATCGACTCGATCGAGTCATCGACCTTGTAGAGGTAGCAGGAGGAGAGCTGGGAGTGCAGGGTGCCGGAATTGAAGAGAGTGGGCGTGGAGGAGCAGAAGCGGCGCCCCTTGTAGAGCTGGTAAAGCCGGATAACCCAGTCTTCACGATTGTGCTCCTCAGCCTTGAAGAGGCCCATCGAAACCCGCATCCAGAAAAACTGTGGCGTTTCGACGCGGCGTGGCTTGGCCGCTGTCTTGTCCACGATCAGGTAGCGGTCATAGAGCGTCTGGATACCAAGGTAGTCGAAGTCGAGATCGGCGGACGGATCGAAGGCCGCAGCCAGGCGATCAAGGTCGAAGCGGTCAAGCAACTCCGGAGTGAGCCGCTTGATCGCCACCCCGTGCTTGAGGTAGCGCTTGAACTGCTCCTGATGGGCGGCCTTCAGGGCTGCAATCCCGTCCCGCTGAATCGACCAGTCGAGGACTTCCTCGTAAATGTAGCTGAGCAGAACGCGGGCCGCAAACTTGGCGAAATCAGCATCTCTCTCGATCAGGGCCTTGGCATTGAGAATGATCGTGCGCTGGAGTTCGCCGGCAGAAATCTCGGCACCGATCGAGCGGCGCAGCTCAAACTCGATCTCTTCCTCACTCAGGCAGAGATCGAGCCCGATCATGCCGAACTGGATACGCTTCTTGAGCTCCGTCCCGTCCCAGAAGTCGCTTTGTCCGTTCTCCCGGGTGACTACCACCATGGAATCCTGGTTCGGATCCTCCGAGTGCTCTGCCTGATGAAGCTTGCGCACCTCGGCTCGCTGGATGCGGTAGGCCATGTAGGCCCGCATGACCGCAATCTGGCCCTGCCGTCCCAGCTCCTCCTCCACCAGGTCCTGAACGTCCTCAATATGCACGAAGGCCGAGTCGCCCCCCCGGACCCGCTGGGTCACCCCATGCGCAATGCGCGAGGCCGGCTCGGGGTCCTTGCGCAAGTCGAGAAAGGCCTTGCGCACCGCAGTCTCGATCTTGGTCTCACTCCAGGGGACCACATTACCGTTGCGGCGGATCAGGCGGACCGGCATGGGATGCGGTTCCTCGCTGACTACGATCTCTCCGTTCTTCTCGAAGCTGCGCGCGAAGACAAGGGACTTCGCTACGTCGTGCGCGTCGTCCTCAATGAGCGCTTTTTCAATGAGGAGATAAAGGTCGTTCTGGCTCAGCTTGATCGTACCGCCCCGCTGCACCTGTTGCATCAGGCTCTTCGCCACACTGAAGGCCACACCAGTCACAAAGTTGCGGTTCTCGTCATTGAAAATCCGTTCTTCCTGTTCCTCTCGGGAGAGGAGCAAGTCGGTGAGCGCCTCCCCGATGGTATCCGCAACGTCCGCAAGCGAAAACTGCACCTCACCCGCTCCACGGGTTACAATGATTTCCGGAATAGGCACCCGGTGTTCGGTAGCGATGGATTCTCGCCAGTTGAAGCGGTGCGCGTCCGCCTCGCTGTTGTGACGGCTCGCGATCACCTGCTTCAGGGCGATGTCTTCTTCGAGCGTGATGGGTCGATACATGATGTGAGTTTTGAGAAAGCTGTTTTAGCGGAAGTGAGAGTGGGTCAATCGGCTGGATACTGGGGCAGAGACGGAACGAGGACGTCAGCCCGGGGAGCCTTATCGGAAAAGGCTGGTGTCCCCTCGCGCCTCAGGACCCGGTCACATGTTAGAGGTCCTCGTCCGAGTAACCGGCAGTTTCGAGAGCGGACGCCTTCTGGTATTCCGTGACGCGACCTTCGAAGAAGTTCTGCTCCTTCTTGATGTCCATCATTTCGGCCAGCCACGGGAACGGGTTGGAAGCATTTTCCTGGAGGGGATCCAGACGGCAGTCCACGAGCCTGCGGTCACCGATGTAATCGATATACTGCTCGAAATCGGATGCATTCAATCCAACGGCATCGACTGGCAGGCAGTCCCGGATGAACTGCTTCTCCAGTTCGATTCCCTGCCGCATCGTCTCGCGAAGGTCGGCGCGGAATTCCTCGGTCCAGATATCGGGATTCTCCACCACCAGTTCGTTGAGGAGTTTGCGCAGGAGCTTGATGTGGTTGGACTCGTCACGCAGCGTGTAGCGGAACATCTGTCCGATTCCCGGGAACTTGTTCTGCCGGTAGAGGCTCAGGATCATCCCGAACAGACCGTAGAATTGCGTCCCCTCCATCACCTGCCCGAACATGAACATGTTCTTGGCGAGAGCCTGCTTGTTCTCGGTAACGCTCAGGTCAACGTCACGACGCAGCGCCCGGCTGTTGCTTACCAGGAAATTGTTCTTTGCTGTAATCGTAGGAACATCCTCAAACATGGCCTCGCACTCGTGCGGGTTGAGCCCCAGGGAAGAGATCATGTAAACGAGAGAGTCCGCATGAATGTTCTCTTCGTGCGCGTGGCGTCCCAGGACCAGCTTGAGTTCCGGGGCCGTCACCAGTTCACGCACCACGTGCATGATATTGTCTCCCACGATGCCTTCCGCGGCCGAAAAATATCCGATGCCCATCTTGACGATCCAACGCTCCACATCGGTGATCTCGTCAGTCCCGCGCCACTGCTCCACGTCCTTCTGCATCGGGATATCCTCCGGCTCCCAATGGTTGTTCTTCATCGTCTTGTAGAGATCGTAGGCCCACTGGTACTTCAGCGGCAGGATGTTGAAGAACATCGTTTCCTTCCCATTGATGACCCGCTTGGACGCAAAGGCCTCCTCCGCCTTCTCCCGATCGAGCACGAAGGTCCGATCTCCGATTTGCACTGTGGTGGTTTCCGACATGATGTGTGGGTGGGTAAACTTACGCAGTTTCTGTGATTATTTTGATTTTCCTAAGCGGTTCTGCGGCGTGAAACAGCGATGGCGAGACTAATGCGTGTCTGCGACTTCCGTCAACGGAATCTTGTCCATATTGTATACTCAAATTATTAACACTACAACATGTAGTGTTTTTGCTCAATTTGCTGCCACCCCACTTTTTTCTTGCGTACCCCCCAATCCGGTTAATTCAAAGCCTCAACGGCCACTTTCTAACAGGCATTCTGTTACAGGAATCCGGCGAAAAAATATGCTGTCTGCCCTGTCAGGGCCCCAGATACCCCCAATTTCCAAAAACATGGGGCTTCGTGTTCCCTCCAATGCCCCGGCCAGGGCTTCAAGGCTTCCTTTCCTGAGGTTATCTATTTCAAAAATTTTGATTTCTTACACATATTAACAGGCAGACCCTTTTTAATCGCAATCGCTGCACGTTCTGCTACCCCACCATTTGTCTGCGAACCTGCCTCCGATAGCCCGTCAAATGCGCTCAATCCTATTCCTTTCGGCCTTCTTCGCGGCCATTGCGAGCACCTCTCTTGCAGACGAGGCTCCCAATAGTCTCCCGGAGACTCCAACCAAGGTGGGACGGGTGGAAGCGGAGGAACCCTCTTCCATGATCCCCGAACCCACCGCCACCCTCCTGGCCGGACTGGGTGGCCTCGCGCTTCTCTTCTTCGCCACCCGACGGAAGATGAATTGAGTGCCCTGTTAAAAAGGTGTTTGACCCTGCCGCCGCACCGCCACCTGTTCTCAGGTTTCCCCAAGGGGGACAGCCTCTCCCTCTGCCCCAGACTGCGCCACTCTTCAGAACGCCCAGTCGTGCTTATCAAGTTCACACACGCAGGCAGCCAGAAGCCTGATGGCATCGGCGATATCCTGCTTGTGGCACATCTCGATCACCTGATGAATATGCCGGGTCGGCAAGGAGACCGCTCCCGCAATCGATCCTCCCGGGGTCATCTTCTGTAAGGACGCGGTGTCCGTTCCCCCTGCCCGCAGAATTTCCGGTTGCCATCGGACCTTCTTGCCAGCCGCGACGGACTTCATGAACTCAACCATGCGGTAGTCACAGATTACGGACGCATCCATGATCTTGATAGCAACGCCATCTCCCAGCCTGGTACATTGCTCCTGCGGCCTTGCTCCCGGAGTGTCATAGGCGATCGTCGTATCCAGGCCGAAACTGAAGTCTGGTTGAATCTCGAGAGTGGACGCCTGAGCTCCGCGCAAGCCGACCTCTTCCTGCACCGTAAAGACTCCATAAAAGTCGTAGGCGGGCTTGCGGCGGCTCTTCTTTAATGCACGCAAGGTCTCAATCAGCAGGAACACCGAAGCCCGATTGTCCAACGACTTCACGTTAACGCAATCCCCCATCTCCACCAGTTCCCGCTCCCGGGTAATAGGATCACCCACAGCCACCAGCTTCTCCACCTTGCTTCTGGCCAGTCCGAGGTCGATGAAATATTCGTCCAGCCTCGGCGGCTTGTTGCGCTCCTCCGGGGTCATGATGTGGATAGGCTTCGATCCCATCACCCCGATAAGGTCTTCCCGCCCGTGCACAAGGACCCGCTGCGAAGTTAGCGTCTTGGGATCGAATCCTCCAAGAGGATTAAAGCGCAGGAACCCATCTTTATCGATGTGCGTGACGATAAAACCTATCTCGTCCATGTGCGCCGCCGCCATGGACTTCTTCTTGGAGGATTTTCCTTTCTTGAACGCCACGACATTTCCAATGGCATCGACTCGAACCTCGTCTGCCAGGCCTTCCAGTTCCTCCAACACCAGGTTCCGGATGCGCGTTTCAAACCCGGGTGCACCCGGTTCGCGACAGATTCGCCCAAGCAAGTCTACATCAATCGGCATGTTTGGAACCTATCCAGTCGCCTTGACAAGTCCACCCTCTTCGACCACTCCTTCCTCCTGTGCTCAAGACCCTGGCACGCCTCCTCTGCCTCCTCTCGGCCCTCATCGTGGTTGAAGCCCACCTTCTGGTCGGTCAATCGGCTGCCTGGCTCGCGATGATCCACTCCCGGACACCCGCCATGGGTCTGGCCGCCTCCATCTCGAACACATTTTCCGGGCAACACCCCTGCAAGATCTGCACCCTGATTCAGGCCGAGCGCAGCGACAGCAGTGATCAGAAGGGCGTCGCTCCAGTAACATCCAGCCTCGGCAAGTTTCTGGCCTCGGGCTCAATTGAAGAACCACGCATCTCTTACCTGCTTCTCACCTTCCGGCCCCTCCACCCGTCCTCCGAGACCGGAGCGACACCCTGGTCCGAGGACGTCCCTCATCCCCCGCCACGCAGGACATAGCTGTCCTCTCCATCACGTGCCACGGCTCGTGTTTTTTCTCCGCACCAGGACGTGCTCCTGGCTGCCATGATCAGCGGCTGGCTGATACGCAGTCTCCCTGACAGGGGTCTGCCTTACTCTCCCTTTTCTTTCCCAGAATTTTCAACAAACCAATCTCATGAAATATACCACTCTCATCTCTTTTCTCAGTGCTCCTCTCCTCCTCGCTCATAGCCCCGACGGCAGCCCTCTTCCCGGGATTGAGCCGAACTCTTCCCCCGGGGAAGAACCGTCCCAACATCAACACTGGGCTCCCGGCCGGCCGGACAGCCACGCTCCAATCGGGGTCATGGGAGATCATACCCACGGCGCGGGAGAATTCATGCTCTCCTACCGCTACATGTTCATGCGCATGGAGCAGAACTACGACGGTACCCGGTCTGTCCCGGACGGCTCCTTCGCAGGCCCTCCTCCCGCTCCCTTCCGGGTCGCCCCAACGGACATGGATATGACGATGCACATGATCGGAGCCATGTATGCGCCCAGCGATCGCCTGACCCTGATGGGGATGTTCCACCTCGTGGATCTCTCCATGAACCACCGGAATCTTGCCAACGGGATGCAATTTCAAACTGAATCCTCCGGCCTTGGAGACTCTTCAGTGGCCGCTCTTTACCAGCTCTGGGAGAATCGGAGCACTGAGCTCGCAACCCGCGCCCACCTTGGCCTCGGTCTTCTGCTTCCCACCGCGGAGACGGACAGGGAAGACTTCATTCCCGGCCCCGGAACCACCCGCCTTCCATATCCCATGCAGCTGGGAGCCGGAAGCTGGGGCCTCAACCCCACTCTGACCTACCTCGCTCAGGGCGCGGACTGGGGCTGGGGGGGACAAGTGGGCTCCCGGATCCTGCTTTCGGATAATGATGAAGGCTACCGACTTGGAAACTCCTGGAGTGCAACGGCCTGGGCTAGTCGCCGCCTTACCGAGAATCTCAGCATCTCCGCGCGGCTGAGCGGCACAGACTGGGGAGACATCCGGGGAAGAGATGCCGACCTGCTACCGCTGCCCGTTCCGACTGCTGACCCCAAGCGCCGCGGAGGATCCCGCCTCGATGCATCTCTGGGAATCAATGCTCTCATTCCCGGCACCCCGGCTCGCGTCGCCCTCGAAATCGGTGCCCCCATCTGGCAGGACCTCGATGGCCCCCAGCTTGCAACGGAATGGTGGACCATGGTCGGAGCCCAGTTCTCCTTCTGAGGAGCTGGCCTCTCCCTGGCTGGGTCAATGCCCGGCCAGGGAAATCCCAGAATCTTCACCTCCTGAAAAAGGCTCTCCCCCGGGGAAGGCATGGGCAAGCACACGCTTCGCCTATTTTTTCCTTTCCAACTTTAGGGTATCTCCAAATTGCCCCTGCACCTCCTGCAGGCGCTTCCAGAGCCTGTTCACCAGGGCCTCGACAGCAGGACCTCCCTTCTTCATGAGATCCGTGGTCTCGTGAGGATCCTCGGAGACCTTGTAGAGGCGGAGCAGGTGATTGGCCTTGGGGTAGTAAATCAGCTTGTACCCGTCAGCGGTAATTGAACGTTGCACCCCGAGATAGGCCCCGTAGACGAAGTCCCGCTTCTTCCCCCTTCCCTCAAGGTGAGGCTGGATACTCTCGAACTGAACGTGCTCCGGGGTCTTCGCTCCAGCCCAGTCCAACGAGGTGGGAATGATGTCCTGCAGGTAAATGGGTGCCGCATTGGCAGCCCCAGCCTCCACTCCGGGCCCGGTCACCATGAAGGGCACGCGGACGCTATGATCATACATGTTCTGTTTTCCGAAAAGTCCGTGCTGGCCTACTGCCAACCCGTGGTCTGCCGTAAACACGACGTAGGTGTTCTTTGCCTTGCCGGACCTCTCCAACTGATCAAGCACACGCCCGATCTGCGCATCCATATGGGTGATGATCGCATAGTATTCCCGCCGGTGCACCCGGACCGAGTGCTTCGTCCTCGGCATGGGTGCGAGGTTCTCATCACGCAGCCCGTGCGGGTTGCCAATCTCGTTACAGAAGGGATAGC
>CAWWCX010000116.1:0-10409 GCA_963935445.1 uncultured Roseibacillus sp. | reverse complement strand
CCATTCGCTTGGAGAGGCCGTAGTCGTGACCTTCATTTGCGAAGTGAGCGTTGGCGACCTTGTCCAAGGCACCATGGAGCTCATAGATGTGCTGGACAAAGGGGAATTCCACCTTCGGGGTGTTGAGGGTCCAGTCCTTTCCGTTGGAGATGAGAAGCTGGGGGCGTGGGGCCGAGAGAGCGGCAATTTCAACATTGTTGGTCTTGTGTGTCCTGCTCCAGTGAATGGGCATGCCGCTCTCGCAGACGCACCCTCCGAAGAAGTGGGCGGAGACCTGGCAGACGGGAATACTGACTGCCACACGTTCGTCGAGTGCGGAGAGGATGAATGTCTGGGTGCCTCCGCCTGAACAACCGGTCACTCCGATGCGCTTGGGATCGACCTTGGGCAGGGTGAGGAGGAAGTCGAGAGCCCGCATGCTGTTCCAGGTTTGCAGTCGGAGGATCTCAGGGGTGTTTGCGTGGATCCAGCCCACGGCCTTGGAATCTCCGTAGCCCATCATGTCATACTGAAAGACAGCGGCGCCCGTCTTGGCGAGAACGGCGCAGCGGGTCTGGCGGGATTCCTTGAAGCGTCCCCCATGGCCGTGTGGGCAGAGGATGCCGGCGAGAGGTCCCTCAAAGTCAGTAGGACGGTAGAGGGTGCCCGTGACGTAGAACCCGGGAGAGCTCTCAATCGCCACGTTCTCGGCCTGATAGCCCTTGTAGACCCGTTTCTTGACGAAGCGGGGATTGAGAGGGGTGCGCTCCGGGAGTGTCTCGAGCCGGGCACCGGCCAGGATGCCTGCCTTGACTGCGGCCTTGCGCTTTTTCCAGCTGGCGAGGTCAGGGGTTGCGGCTTTGAGTCCGGCGATCTCCTTGACCGCAGCCTCCTGGCTGTGGGCGTGTCCCCGGCGCAGTTGTTGCGCTGAGAGGGTGGGGAAGAAGGGGATCCCGAGAGTGAGAGCCAGAACCGGAAGCAAGTGCGATTTCATGAGCAGGAATCGTTGAGATCTTCTCCGCCGGGTTCAAGTACAGAGATGAGTGATCCCGTTTTGCATCTCCCTTCAGCGCCGGGACCGGGTTCGGCGGGGGAGATTGCGGCCATCCATCATGCAATCCTGTTTGCGGTAGTCGAAAGGTGAGTCCAGGTTGAGCGCTATCGTGGGGTGCAAGAAGGCTTCTCCCGCTAGTTTTCCCCGGGGTCGACGTAACCTCAGTGCAGGCTCCGCCCGCAGGAGATGGCAGACGCACAGGGAGCGAGGAATTCCGGGCCGGAACCCGTTCAATCAAGGTAGATTGCCTCGTTGGTGTTGATGAGGGCGAGGCAGAGATCGCGGAGAGACGCTTCGGAGAGAAGATGGGTAGCAATTTCCCGTTCGGAGGGCGAGGGGGGCCGGGAAAAGAGAAGAAGGTAGAGCATCTCAAGCTGTTCCACGGCGCTGCCCCCGGGACGCACGCGGTCGGCGAGGGCGGTCGCAATCGTGGAACTAAACTCTGAATTCAGGAGAGTCAGGGATTGTGTGGGTGTGGTGGACTCGTTGCGTTGGGGGCAGCTGGCATTGCCGTCCGGGCGGTCGAACACGTCGAAGAGGGGATAGCGGAGATTACGCCTGACAAAGATGTAGATACTGCGCCGAACGTGATCGGCAGGATCGGGACTGACCTGCCAGTTCCTGCTGCGGATGGTGGAGGTGATTTCACGGGGAAGGGGAGGGCGCACACCGGGGCCACCGGCCCTGCGGTTGAGGAGGCCGGCCACCGCGAGGAAGGAATCCCGGATGGCTTCTCCCTCCAGTCGTTTGCGGGGAGCGCGGGACAGAAGCCGGTTATCGGGATCCCGGGCGAGTTTGCGTTGCCATCCCGGCCCCGTTCCCCGGCTGGCCTGGCGGTAGGTTCGTGAGGTGACGATCAGGTGGTGCAGGGCCTTGAGGCTCCACGCCCGCTCAGGCAGTTCGGTGGCGAGCCAATCGAGCAGTTCCGGATGACTGGGGGGGTGGCCGGTGCGGCCGAAGTCGTTTGGGGTGCTGACCAGGGCGCGACCGAAGTGGTGAAGCCAGAGCCGATTGACAATGACCCGTCCGGTCAGGGGGTGGTCGGGCCGGGTGAGCCAGCGTGCAAGGGCCGTGCGGCGGTAGGAGGACGTTGCCTGGACCGGAGGAGGAGGGACCGGGGCGCCCGAAGGGTTGAGCACACGGGGAAATCCGGGGGTGACCGGATCCCCGGGTCGGCGGAAGTCGCCACGTTCCATCACGAAACTCATTGGTGGATCGGACTTGTGTTCCTTGACGAGGGCCGGGAGTTGCCTCCCTTTCCGGGGATTAATCACGGTGGCTTCGAAGAAGGAGCGGAATCGATAAAAGTCTTCGATACTGATGGGGTCCGTCTTGTGGGCGTGGCACTGGGCGCAACCGACGGTGAGGCCGAGAAAAGCTTCGCCCACCGTCTGGGTCATCTTGTTGAGAAACTCATGGCGCCGCTCGCTGGCGAGGTTGATGTCGGTCATGTCGGGACCAGCCATGAGAAAGCCAGTGGCCGTTTGTGTGCCCTTGTCTCCGCTTGCTGCCTCATCGCCAGCGAGCTGGTGGTGGACGAAGGTGTTGTAGGGCAGGTCGGCATTGAGAGCCCTGATGACCCAGTCGCGGTAACGCCAGGCCTCCTTGCGCTCCTGGTCGAACTCAAAGCCGTCGCTCTCCGCGAAGCGGGCGACATCAAGCCAGTGCTGGGCCCAGCGCTCGCCGTAGGCCGGAGAGGAGAGGAGGCGTTGCACTACTCGCTCAAAAGCTCCGGGAGCTTTGTCGTTGAGAAAGGCGCTCACCTCCCGGGGAGTGGGAGGCAATCCGGTGAGGTCGAAGGTGAGGCGGCGCAGGAGAGTGCGTCGATCCGCTTCCGGGGAGAGTGCCAGGCCAGCCCGGGCCAGCCGCGCACTGATGAACCGGTCGATCGGATGGGCGTCCTCGCCCCCGGGCAGATCTGGCCGGACAGGGGAGCGGAAAGCCCAGTGCTTGCGGTCATCCTCGGTGACAGGGCGTTCCGGTTCCGATGCCGGGGCGGGGCCGGCGAGGGCGAGGAGCAGGCAGATGGAGAGCAGGTTGCGCATCTCAACTCATGATGTCGTGGACGACCCGGCCGGCGACATCCGTAAGGCGGTCCCTGCGCCCATTGTGGAGGTAGGTCAGCTGCTCGTGGTCGATGCCGAGGAGATGGAGCCAGGTAGCGTGCAGATCGTGGATGTGGACCGGCTTGTCCGCGGCGCGCAGACCGATGGCATCGGTCGCCCCGTAGGCCATGCCACCCCTCAGTCCTGCTCCGGCCATGACGACACTGTAGCCCCAGGGATTATGGTCGCGTCCGGTGCCCTGCTCGCTCATGGGCATGCGGCCAAACTCCCCGCCCCAGATGACAAGGGTGTCCTCGAGGAGTCCGCGGGCCTTGAGGTCGCGCAGGAGGCCGGCTACTGGCTTGTCGGTGGCAGCACAATAGTGCGTGTGATTCTTGAGGACGTCCTTGTGAGCGTCCCAGCCATTCGTGTTTCCGGAGTAGAGTTGCACGAAGCGTACGCCGCTTTCGATCATACGGCGGGCGAGCAGGCAGCGGGTTCCAAATTCCCGGGTATGGTCGTCGTCAATTCCGTAGAGCTTGCGAGTGGCCTCCGTTTCCCCGGAAATATCGACCAGCCCGGGAGCGGCGCCCTGCATCCGGAAGGCGAGTTCGTAGGAGCGCACGCGGGCGCTCAGTTCGTCATCGAAGTCGCGCTGGGCGAGGTGGTCTTCATTCAGCCTGCGGATGGCGTCGAGGACGCGGCGTTGTCGCCCGGGCGGAAGATCCTTTTGTGGGTGAAGATTGAGAATGGGGTTCTTTCCTGCCCGCATGGTGGTGCCCTGGTAGGTGGCAGGGAGAAATCCGCTTCCCCATGCCGGCGGGCCTCCCTTCAGCCCCCCCCCGGGGTCGGGGAGGACGACGAAGGCGGGCATATTCTGGTTCTCAGTGCCCAATCCGTAAGCAACCCAGCTGCCCAGGCTGGGCTTTCCCATCAGAATCGAGCCCGTGTTCATCTGGTAGACGGACTGGGGATGATTGACGCTGTCCCCGTGGCAACTACGCAGGACGCAGAGATCGTCGGCAAGTTCGGAGAGGTGGGGCAGGAACTCGCTGATCTCGAGGCCGGACTGGCCGTGTTTATGAAACGGCCTGATGGGCCCGAGCAATGGGTTCCTGGCCACCTCGCGCCGTGTCATGATTGAGCCGAAACTTTCCGGCAGCGGCTGGCCGGCGTGCTTCTGGAGGTCGGGCTTGGGGTCCCAGAGGTCCATATGGCTCGGCCCGCCGTGCATGAAGAGGTAAATTATGCGCCGCGCCCGGCCGGGAAAGTGAGGCTGTCGTGGAGCGAGGGGGCCTCCGGAAGAGGCCCGGACTCCGTTCGCAGAGACTAGGTGGGCGAGGGCAAGACCACCTATTCCGCCCCCTGAATGAAGCAGGAACTGGCGTCGATTTCCGGAGGGCGGCATTGCCGAGCACTAACATCCAGTCAGGGATGGACCAAGCCGGCTCCTTGCTTTTTGTCTGCGACAGGGGTTCTTTCCGTCAGTCCCTGCCAGAAAACTCCTGATGCATGCCGAGGTTACCAATGCCCTGACGAACGCGCTGCACGCGATTTGTTTGCTGGTATACTTCCTGGCGAGCTGGCGAGCAAAGTGGAGCGGGTGCAGCAGCTACAGCCGGCTGGTGGTGGGCTTTTTCTTTCTTACCTTTGTCCTCAAGGTAATGGGTGTGTTTGTGCATTACCGGCCCGATTCACAGGCCGCAGGAGTGGTCTGGGTCGTGGTGGGAGCCGGGGTGGTTGTGCTCCACTACCTGATCATGGCGGCGGTAGGTCTCCCCGGACGCCTGCGGGTGGTGGGCCTGCTCTTCTGCGCGGGGACTGGGGCGCTGGCCCTCGCCCTGCGAGGCTTCGATCTCGTCTCGATCCAGATCCTGGGGATCAACCTGGCGGCAGCCCTGTGGTGTCGGGGATTGTTGAGAATCGGTTTTCTCGGAGTCGCCCTGTCCAACGTCTGCTGGTTGGTAGTGCGGCGGGGGGCGGAAGCGTGGATCGGAGGGGAGCTGCCAACGGCGTATCGCTACGATAATGACCTGTACCACTTCATGCTGATTGCTTCGACCTTCATCATTTACAAGGCGTTCGCCCGCGGCGAGGAGGGCGGGTGCCCTTTGCAGGGAGGGCGGGCATGAACGCCCGGCGGCTGGTGCCGGTTGTGCCCGTGAGGAGACCCTGGGAAATCCCGGTCTTTCCGGGAAGAGACGGCGCTCATTTTGTTTCCCGCCTCAATCTACGAATTTCTTGAGTGCCACCACGGAGTTCAGCCCGCCAAAGGCGAAGGCGTTGCTGAGGACGGCCCTTACCTCGCGCTCTCTCGCGTGGTTGGGGGTGACATCGAGAGCGCACTCGGGATCCGGAGTCTCGAAGTTGATGGTGGGTGGAACAAGGTTCTCGTTGAGCGCCCCGATGCAGGCGATCATCTCGATGGCCCCTGCTCCTCCGAGGGCATGCCCGTGCATCGCCTTGGTCGAGGACAGGGAGAGCCGTTCGGCCTGCTCGCCAAAAACACGTCGAATGACCGTGCACTCGATGGCATCGTTCGCCTTGGTGCCTGTTCCATGTGCGTTGATGTAGTCGATGTCTCCGGTATTGAGCCGGGCGTCCTGCAGGCAGCTGCGCAGGGCCTGCTCAGGACCTGTGGGCGAGGGAATGACAAGGTCACTGGCATCTGCCGAGGACCCCGCTCCGGCGAATTCGGCATGGATGGTGGCCCCCCGGGCCCTCGCGTGTTCGAGCGACTCCAGTACAACGACTCCGGAGCCCTCACCGAGGACGAGGCCGCGGCGGTTGAGGTCAAAGGGCGAACAGGGGCCGGGCGCCACGATACGGAGGGCTTCCCACGCCCACAGGATGCCGAACATGATGGGAGCCTCTGCTCCCCCTACGACCATGACATCAGCGAGTCCGGACCGGATGTGCTGGAGGGCGGCCGCAAAGGCGTGGTTGGAAGAGGAGCAGGCGGAGGTCACCCCGAAACTGGGCCCCTTGAGGCCAAGGTGCATGCTGACACTGGAAGTTGGCGCGCTGGGCATGACGCGTGGCACGGCGAAGATCTTCGAGCGGCGTTTGCGTTCAAGGAGCGAGCGGACATAGCCTTCCTCGACCGCCTCCCAGCCGCAGTTGCCTATTCCAATGATGGAGCCCGCGCGGGGCGAGAGTTCCTCCGTAATCTCAAGACCGGAATGGGCCAGGGCCTCCCTGGCCGCCAGAATGGCCAGCAGGCTGACACGATCATACTGCCGCATGAGGCGCGGCTCGAACACCTTACTCAGGTCGCGTTGAACTGCACCGGCCCTTGAGATCGAGAGTTCTCCGAGTTCGGGGGGGGTTACCGGTGAGATCCCGTTCCGTCCCTCGGTCATCCCGGCCCAAGTCTCCGGTGCATTGTTCCCGAGGGAGGAAATACAACCGTAGCCCGTGATGACGGCACGCGGGATCGGCATCACTCCGCAGGTGGTGTCCCGAGTCCGTGCTTCCTGCCCAGTTCGATCAGGTCGCCCACGGTTTGGAGGGAATCCCGTGCTTCCACCGCGTCGATGTCAATTTGCAGGTCGTATTCTTCCTCGATGGTGATCAGGATCTCGACGAGTTCCAGGGAGGAAATTTCGAGTGATTCAAGAGTCGTCTCCTCGGTGATTTCCGCCGCGTTCTTTTCAGGGATGCTGAGGCTCTTGGTGATGAGCTTGGATAGTTCTGGGAGCAGGTTGTCAGGCATCAGGCTGTGAGACAAATTCAAGACGACCGGGGTGCCGCGGTCCAGCCGGATCATGATGGCCGGGCAATAATGTCCTTTTGTGGGAAGGGGCCCCTGAAGAGCAGCTCGATCTCAAAGTGCGGGTCCCCCGGGATGGGCTCCAGACATCGCATGACATTCGGCAACAGGGAGGGGACCGGGGACAGATCCGGCTCAGGGGGAAGTGGGATCGGGAACGAGTTTATCGAGGAGGAGCCGCCAGCACTCCCGGGCCCGGGTTTCGCTGCATTTTTCGCGATGGGGTGCGGCCCGGGTGAGCAGTGACTCAAGGAAGGGGGGCGTTTTTTCGCAGGAGCTGAGGAGCCCAGCCAGTGCCTCGGTGTCGCCGAAGGGAAAGAGCCCGGGGTAGTCGTCGCCAAGGAGACTGGTGGAGGCATCGTTCCGGGTGGCTACGATCGGCGTGCCGCAGACCAGGGCCTCCGCGAGAACGGAGCCTCCGCCTTCCTGCGAAGAGGTGTGGGAAAGCAGATCGCTAGAGGAAATCAGTTTCTGCGCTTCTGGTGCGTCGAGGGGCCCCAGCCACTGGTAGCGAGCGTTTTCGGCCTGTTCGCGTGCCACTTCCCCATGAAACCGTTCCTCGAGAATCGCACCTGCGTGGAGAACGCGGAGTTGCGAGTCTGGACCGAGGAGACGGGTAGCCTTCGCGGTGTGCAGGGGAGCTTTGACGGAGCGCAGATGACCGACCACGCAGACCGTGAATCCCCGGTCTCCGGGATTTCCCCGGGAGGAGACTGCCGGGGGTGGGGCGGCACAGTAAATGACGTGGGCGCGCTCCCGGAACGCGGAGGGAAGGCGGGTCAGGGCCTTGTCCTGGAGAACGACAATGCGGTCGGCCAGCTGGAGGGACCTGAGGGATCTCGGTGAAAGCTTCGGATAGAGGTCCGTGCCGGTAAGGGCGAGCACGGCGGGGGCCCCGGGGTTCCTGGTCTTGAATTCCACCAATGCCTCGTGACTTTTGTCTGCGTGCATGGCGATGAGAAGACCGGCGGGCTGTGCGTCGAGGTTGGTCGAAAGGCGCACGGTGTGCCCGAGTTGACTCAACTTGCGGGCCCAGGAGTTGGCGGTTTTCGCATTTCCGCCCGGGATAGAACCGGTCGGTGACACGATCAGAATCTCCATGAGATCCATGCTACCGTGATTGGAGGGCGGCGCAAGCGGCACGGGAAATGTCGCTTGATTGCCCTTTGGGGGCGGATTAGCGTCTGGAATCGCAAGGGGGTCTCCTCCGCGCAATGATACGAAGACCCGGGGCCATAGCTCAGTTGGTAGAGCGCGTCGTTCGCAATGACGAGGTCAGGGGTTCGACTCCCCTTGGCTCCAGTCTTCGCCTTACAGGGTGACGAGGGGTTCCGGGTGTCGCTGGAGAACTTGGGCAGGATTTCCGTTACCCAGCAATGGTGCTTCCAAGCCCGGACTCTTCGGGAAGTGCAGATGATGGCTGGGGTCCCTGGCATTCGCTTTCCTGGAACGAGCGCGGTGATGCCGTTCACTGCGAGGACTTTCCTTTTTCAGCCTAGGTTTTCAAGGCTGTCCCGGGCCGGGGAAGGTGGGGGCTAACCCTGGTCCGGACGAGATTCCTGGCGAGCCAAAGTCCCTGCTCGAGGCGAAATGACGCCCTTGTGGAAAACGGGAACAACTGGGCTTCCTTATTGCCCCGGAAGTGGGTCGGAAATGATCCTCCGATGAGGTCCTATCTTTGTGTGTGCAGGGAGGCCGGGTTTTGTTAGGCTGACGCGCAATGTCGCAAGTCGAGAACCACGTGTCGCGGTCCGGGCCTTCCCGCCGGTCGTTCCTCGAACTGGGAGGGGCCTCACTCTGCGGACTCGGGTTAGGGGCCTTGGCACGGGCGACCGAGAGCAAACGCCTCCTCTCCGAGGACGACCCTGCCGTCATATTCGTGTGGCTCCCCGGAGGACCGCCCCACATGGAGATGTACGACATGAAACCCGATGCGCCCGCCGAGTACCGGGGGGAGTTCCGGCCCATCCGAACCAACAACCCCGACCTGCAGGTGTGTGAACTCATGCCGCTTCATGCCAAGTGTGCGGACAAGTACAACATCATTCGTTCGGTTTGCCACACCTTCAACGACCATGGGGGCGGTCACAAGCGCTTCATGACAGCGCGTCCGCCCAGGGAGCCGACCGGATTTGTAAACGATGCGCCGGCCGTCACATCCTTCATCGAAGCTGCGCTGCAGAAGCGGAAGGAAGGCAGGGCGGCAAACGGATTGCCTACCAACGTGGCGCTCATCAAGAGGGGGCGGCATCATATCGACACCTTTTCGCTCGGAGCGGCGTGGATGGGTGGCCAGAACACGCCCTTTATCGTGAGCGGCGATCCCAACGAGGATGATTTTAAAATCGATAGTCTTGCCATTCCCGATGGGATGGCGGAGCGACTGGAGGACCGTCTGACCCTTCTCAAGGGGGTGGACAAGTTGCGGCGTGACATCGATGTCGACGGATCTCTTCACGCGCTTGATGAGCATTATCGCCAGGCGGTGGACATGATTTTCTCCGAGCGTTTCCGGCAGGCGTTTGACCTGGGGCAGGAGCGTGATGCGGTGCGAGAGCGTTTTGGCCGTCACGCGTGGGGCCAGCGGGCCATCCTGGCTCGCCGGCTCGTGGAGGCAGGGGCGCGCTTTGTGACCGTGGTGATGGAGAACCCTTACGTCTCCGGCATCAAGATGCCCAAATATGGTACTTACAACTGGGATTCGCATGCGGTGAATTGCCACCTCTTCCGCGAAGCCGAGTGGCGGCTTCCGATCTATGACAAGGTCATCACCGCCATGGTTGAGGATCTCCATGCCAGGGGGCTGGACAAGCGGGTTCTCCTGGTGGTGACCGGCGAGTTCGGACGCACCCCGCGGGTGAACACGCGGACCGGAACGCATACCAAGGTCAGCCAGCCCGGACGAGACCACTGGCCCCAGGCCATGTCGATGCTGGTGGCTGGTGGAGGAATGCGCACGGGTCAGGTCATTGGCGCTACCAATAAGAAGGGGGAACACCCGGTGGACCGAATTCTCTCCCCCAACGATATCTGGGCAACAATGCTTCACCATCTAGGCATCGATCCCGGCATGCTGTTTGAAGATCACAGCGGCCAACCGCATCCCATCCTTTCCTCGGGCAAGCCCGTCAGGGAACTGCTGTGAGTCCAGTTGCGAAGCGGAACCCTCCTGCCGCGGACACCACGGAAACTGGAAACCGAGGCTAGTCTTTCGTCGTCCTGCCGAGGGAGGAAAGGTATGCCAGGAGGTCCACGAGTTCATCCTTCCGCAACCCGGCTACCAGTCCGCCAGGCATCATGGATACGGGGCTGGTCTCGCGGGAGGCGATGTCCTTCCTGGGAATGCGCGTTTCCCTTCCAAAGGCGCTTCGCAGGACCAGGGCGTCCCGGGTTTCCCCGCTGATTGCCCCGGAGACTGCATTCCCGTTCTTGAAGGTGATCACGGACATTCGATAGCCTTCCTTGATTTTCTCGCTTGGGCTCAGGAGGGACTCAAGGAGGTAATCAGGGGGGGCGCTTGCGCCGATGCTGGAAAGGTCGGGGCCGATAATCCCGCCTT
>CAWWCX010000115.1:0-10481 GCA_963935445.1 uncultured Roseibacillus sp. | reverse complement strand
GCTCGACACCGAAGAGCCGGTTGAAAATCTTTTGCGGACTCGAGAGGGCCGGAATAGGCCGGCCCTCCCGGGAGAAGGACAGGGTCGTCGCCCGGGTTGGCTCGCCGACGCCACCGTCGCTGGAGAGAGTGAGAGAGCGGTAGCGGGTCTGTTGGCCAAAGGCGGAGGCCACGCGTTGATCGAGCGAGATGCTGTTGCCGAAGGCTCCGCCCTTCATCAAGGCGCCGGTGAGAAAGGTGTCCCCGGTGTCGTGGCCGCCCATTTTCCAGCCATTGGGGTGGGAGATGCCGCCAATCACGGTGACGTTCTCGCGGAGGGGCTCCATGGAAGAGAGAACCTCGGTGAACTGGAAATCACGGCCCTCCCCGGTGGGGAACCATCCCCATTGACGGTCCGGGTGGTCCTCCTTGGGCATCGCCACGCCGAACGGCCAGTAGACACAGCAAAGGCGCTTTGGGAGCGCCACACGGCCGCGGGGGCCGTCCCCCCGGCCCATGCACTCCAGCCAGGGAAGGGCAAGAGTCGCTCCCGCCCCCCGAAGAAAGGTCCTTCTGTTCAGATGCCAGGATTTGGTTGCCATGCGTTTGTTGGTTTTAGTGATTCACTTGCGCTGGAATGTCTCGCTCTGCGCAATGGCCACCAGCAGGGAGCTCAGCCGATGGTCGCTCTTTTCAAATTGATCCGTCAAGGATTCGACCTCTTTCGCGTCCTCGAAAGTCAGGCTTCGGCCGAGGCTGTAGGCGAGGAGCTTGGAGGTCAGAGCCATTGCGAAGCGCCGCTTGCGGTGCTTCAGGAGGAAGGCTTTCAGGTCGCTGATGCCCTGAACTTGGTGGCCTCCGGGGAGGGTGGACTGGTCCTCCACCGGGGCAGTCACTTCATTCCCTTTGCGTCGCGCTGGAGAGCGGACCACGGCTTCGCGCCATAGCCCAACCGCATCGTAGCGCTCGAAAGGAATTCCCCAGGGGTCAATGCCCCGGTGACAGTCGTTACAGGCCTCCTTGCGGCGATGGGCTTCAAGCTGCTTGCGAACAGGGAGAGACTGGAATCCCGGGTCGTCGGATTCCAGGTCAGGCACGTCCGCAGGCGGCGGCGCCGGAGGGTCATCGAGCAGACGGTCCAAGACCCAAACGGCGCGGCGTACGGGGTGAGAGTCTTCGCCGGTGGAATTCAGGAGCAGGATTCCGGCCTGGGTCAGTAGCCCCCCCCGGTGGTCCCCGGGGTTGAGGGCGACGCGTTCGAAAGCTCCGCTCCGGGGGCCGCGGAGACCGTAATGGCGAGCGAGGGGTTCATTGAGCATGGCGAAGTCTGAATCGATGAGGTTCAGGGCGCTGATATCCTTGTGCAGGATCTCGGCGAAAAACTGCCGGGGTTCTTCCCGCATCATGGGCTTGAGCCGGTCATCGAAGTCAGGGTAGTACTCGGGGTTGATCGCGACGCGGTCGATCCCGGACAGATCCAGCCACTGGTCGGTGAAGTGCCTGACGAACTCTCGTGAGCGGGGGTCCTCGATCATGGAGCGGACCTGCCTTGCCAGTCCGGCCGGGGAGCTGAGGGCTCCGGAGGAGGCCCGGGCAATGAGGGCGTCATCCGGTGTGGTGGACCAGAGAAAGTAGGACAGGCGTGCCGCGATCTCGTGTGGCGTCAGCGCCCGCGACTTCCCGGAGGCCTCCGGCTCGAAGAGGTAGAGGAACTCCGGGGAAACGAGGATCATCGAGAAAACCTCCCGCATCGCTTCCTCGAAGGACGGGGAGACAGGACGGATTTTCTCGTAGAAAGAAAGGGCGACCCCCAGGTCGGCCTCGGTCGCAGGACGGCGATAGGCGCGTGTGATAAACCCGGCAAGCGCCTCCCGTGCCCGAGCGGGATCGTCGCCTTGGGACGGCGGCAACAGCCGGGTGTGGCTCGCTGGCGGCCAGGAAGTGTAGAAGGGCCCCTCGAACTCGAGGGACTGCAGGACGATGGTGCTGCGTTCCTGCTGCCGGGGCATCAGCTCCTTAAGGCGGGCCTTGTCGCGTCGGTCGATGGGCTCGATGCCCTGAAACCGGCCCACCGCCTCCTCGTGGCGGGCGAGGGCCTCCCGGTTGGCGGCCTGGAAGCGCTTCCACAGGACGTTGAGGTCCGGGTGCTCGAGCTGCTTTCCAATTCCCTTCACCTCGCGCTCGACCCTGGCGCGCAATGCGTTGACCTCGAAGAGGCGGAACGCAATATCCGCCTGGTTCTTATCCCGGGGGTCGATCACCCGGAGCTCCTCAACCTTGCGCTGCAGGCCGTCGATAAATTTGTTGAAGCCCCCGAGCGCCTTGCTGTTCTTCCTGAGCAGGGCCTTCTCCACGGGAAGGACCGGGCGGTTGGTTTTCACCGCCTTTGCAAGCTCCTTCTTCTGTGGTCCAGGGATAGCGATAGCCTTGAACTGGAAGGGCTTGTCCGGCGGTAATCCATCGTCGTGGACATTCGTCACGATGATCGTCACCCCGGGAAATTTCGGGTTGTGGCCGGGCAGCGGGAACTCCTCGATCCGGCCCCGGAGTTCGTAGACGCGGGGAGCCGAGTCGGAATTGGTGACATCGACTTCCCCGACGACCCGGGCAGGGCTCTGGGTGTCTGAGCGCATGCCAATGCTGACGCGCATCCGCGGGTAGGCCATGCCCCCGGGGACGAGGGCGCCGGCCTTGACCCGGATTCGGAACTCCCCTTCTCGGGGGAAGCTCAGCATCTTGCCGAAGAAGGAGCCTCCCGGACGCATGTGATTGGATGGGGTCTGCTCGGGCTTGCGCCGGGCCGACTGGGCAGATTCTGTGAAACGGTGCCGGAACACCTCGGGAGCGGGTCCGGTCACGATAGCCTTGTCCATTGCGGCGCGAGCGGCTTCGAGGTAGTACTCGATCTGCAACGGGGATACTCCAAGGGACGCCCCGTTGTTCCTAAAACCATCGGACGAAGCGGGCTCGGGGGGAAGGTTGTGGGCATGATCCATCTCAATCCCCAGCAGGTCGCGCAAAGTGTTGTTGTACTCGTAGCGGGCGAGCCTCCTGATCACAGTGCGGCCAGCAGCCCCCCTTCGCTGGCGGGCGACCTCGTCGAGACCGGCCCGCACCCAGCCGGAGAGCTTTCGCCGGGAAACGGTGTCCGGCTGCGGTTCGTCCTCGGGGGGCATCTCGCCCAGGTTCAGATTCTCCAGAACATCGTGCCATGTTTCTGCCGCAGGGCCCTCGAAACCCGGGTCCAGAGTGTCGAGCCGGAGCCCGCCCTTCTGCTTCCCGGGGCCATGACAGCCGAAGCAATGTGTTGCGAGGATAGGACGGATTTCTGAGTGATAGATATCGGCCTCGCGCACGCCCGGCGAAGCCAGAAGGGACCCGCTGAGGAGAGAGAAGAGAAAGAGTGGAAGGTGATTATGCACGACCCCGACCGGTTCTACCCGAAAACCTGTTCATTTCACACGGCAATTTGCAAGCTGCCCGCGTTCCTCACCGCGTGAGGCTGGTGACGGGCACGAAGACCCGATAGGCCGGTCATCCCGGGCGTGGATTCGCGATTCGGGCAGGGGCAGAGAACGGGGCCCCGGGTGCTCCGCATTTCGAAAAAATCGGCTGTAGTCTCTGTCTTGCGAGAGGCTGTTGTAACGATGCCGGCGAGGAGGGAGAGGGCGATGACGAATGTGCGCATTACGTCATCAGACCGGTAAGCGGCCCGTCGCTGTCGGCAAACTTCTCTGTTGGCACACCCATCGCCTTGGCGACCGAGACGAACATGTTGGCGAGGGGCGTCTTCTTGTGGTCGCCGACACGCTTGATCCAGTCCTCGCGCTTCTCGTTCCCACGGATGTTGCGCTCCTCGCCGATCGGAGCGAAGGCGAGGTGCTGGCCGTGCTTGAAGCCGAAGTCATTCCCGCCGAGGAGGAGGAAGGGGAGATCGTGGCTGTAGTGCGGTTTTCGGCCATGGCCGTTGCAGTATACGATTGCAGTCCGGTCGAGGTAGTTGCCGTCGCCCTCCGGAGTGGCCTTGAGCTTACCTGCCAGCTTGGCCAGCCCTCCGACCCACTTTTGGTCCCAGATATCGATTGCGGGCAGCAGTTTCTCCGGATTCTTGTTCCAGTGCGACGTTGCGTGGTAGAGCCCCGCCTCCTTCATCTGCACGAAGGTGACAACGCGGGTGGTGTCGCTGACGAGGGCGAGGTAGATCAACTCGATCATCAGGTCGTAGTCGTGGCGATCCGCGGCGAGCATCATCTTCCCGGTAGCCTCGTCGATTTGAACGCGTGGGATGTCGAGCCAATCTGCCTCCTTGTTCATGAGTTTCTCAACTGAACGGACGTTGGTGAGGTACTCGTCGAGCTTCTCCTGGTCGCGTTTTCCGAGGCCGCCTCTCCGCATTGTTTGAGCCCCTCGACTGCTGCCTTGTGGAGGCGCGGGCCCCGGTTGCCCTGCTTCCGCACATTCTTCATTGTTGTGACGACATGAACCCATCCTTGGCTCTTGCACAATTCCGCCCAGCGACCGCTCGTTTTAAACGAGGCGTTGGCAGAGTGCAGCAACGCTCCACGAAACACGTCAACCCTGTCCGGGACGAAAATCTTCACGTCCACACCATCCACAATCGTGCTGAAAACCATCGGGTTTTCTTCCGGGGTATCGGCTGACCAGAGCGGTGTGGTGGAGAGGACCCCAATCAGGATGGCCCAAGCAACCGAGTTTGGAGTTCGTTGCGAAAACAAGATCAAGAATCTGTGTATGAATGCGGGGGCTTTGAGAAGAAGGATCTGTGCCCTTCCGAGAGAAGCTGGCAATGGACCAGTCAGGGCGCCTGATCAAAAACGGCCGCAGAGCCCGGATTATAGCACGCAGGTAATGGAAAATGCATGCAATTTCGATAAACTTGCCGCGTATTGGTTGCGCAGCATCATGCGTGGATTGCTTTCATCGCGAGCTCTCTTCATTGCCCTCTTCCTCCCGGCAATGGGATCTCCCTTCGTCGCCTCGGCAGACTACGGGAAGGAGATTCGACCTCTCCTGGAGCAGTTCTGCGTAAAATGCCACGGTCAGGAAAAGCAGAAGGGGCGGATCAGATTCGACCAGATTTCCGGTTTTCGAGCTGCCGATCAACATCTCTGGACGAAAGTGCACGAGGCGCTGGCCGCTGGGGAGATGCCGCCGGAGGACGAGGACCAGCCGACCGCTGCGCAGCAACGAGTCATCCTGGATTGGATCAGCTCGCAGACCGCTCTCACCGTTTCCAAACATAGTGGGCAGCAACGACGATTGAACAGGCGGGAGTTTTCTGCCGCTTTGCAGGATTTGACCGGTCTGCCGATTGATTTCGGTGCCGGGCTACCGGACGACAGCAAGATAGATGGCTTCGACACCGGTGGGCTTGCGCTCCAGGATGCGGCTGATTCCGTTTCCCAGCTGTTAGATGTCACGGAGCGGGCGGTGGAGAGCATCCGGTTCCTGGAGCCCGGTCGGGAGCGGAGGGTTGCCATCGACTTTCGCGAGCACGAGTTCACTGACTATCGCAAGTGGGTGGAGAAGAACTACGAGGATGAGGGGATCTTTACGCGATCGAAGCGACTGACGTGCAAGAAAGGCACAGGCGTCTATCTCCCGACGCAGTGGTCGGGTGATCGAGGGAACTCATTTCTCGCGGTGCCAGCCCCGGCTGACAAGCGAGCGGCCTTGAAGATGACCTTGCAGGTAAGGGGCATTCGACCGATGCCGGGGCTGCCCGTTCCGACCCTCTGGGTGAAGATTGGTGGCAAGTATATCGATTATGTTCCGGTGAGCGAGGAGCCGCAGACCTTGACCTATGCAGTGCGCATGGAGGATCACCTTGTGGAGGGGAATGTCATTAAAGTGATGTTGCGATCGGTGGTGGAGGTGCCCTATGCAGTCAAGGGGTTTGAGAACGATGACCGGAGCAAGCCTGGGGATGTCCCAGGAGGGATAGGAACCTATCGGCCCAAGTTCGACCGCAAGAAACTGCGCGAGGTCGATCAACAACCCGTTCCTGCCATTGTCGTTGAGTCGATCGAGATCGACTACGACCACCGTGCGGCGTGGCCTCCTGCCGACTGGGACGTGAAGTTGGGAGATATCGAGGACAGTGACGAGAGTGCCCAACGCCTCCTTCGTCTGTGGATCAATCGCGCCGGGCGCCGTCCTGCTCGCGACGAGGAGAGCGGCAAGTTCTTCAAGCTCTATCGTGAACTCCGTGGGGAGGGATTGAGTTTCGATGAAGCGCTTCGCGGGGCGTTTCAAGCGGTGTTGATGGGTGGCTCGTTTCGCTACCTCGCGTCACCGGCAGACTCAGATCCGGTTCGCGCTCAGTTCGCGATTGCGTCACGGTTGAGCTTCATGCTGACAGGGGCTCCGCCCGACCGGGAACTTCGCGAGCTAGCGGCGGCCCGGAAACTGCGCGACCCGAAGGTCCTCGATCGTCAAGTGGAACGCCTCCTTAGCGACTCACGGAGCGATTCGTTCTTTCAGCCCTTCGTGAGGCAGTGGTTGAACATGGATCAACCGATCACCCTCACGATGTCGCATTTTCAAATGCAGGACTTTCGCTTCGGGCGACATCTCAAGGCGTCCATGAAGGAGGAGACTGTGCAGTACGTGGCCCAACTTTTCGCAGACAACAGACCCGCCAGGGAACTGATCTCCAGCGACTGGACGATGATGAACGACATCTTGGCGGTGCACTACGGCGCTCGTCCCATGCATGGAGGTGAGTTGCGGAAAGTGGCCTTCAAGCCCCGCGCTTCCGACCGGCGGGGGGGCGGCATTCTAGGACACGCCGGAATTCAGTCGATGCTCTGTTGGATGGGTGACAACTGGGTCATCTATCGTGGGTCTTGGGCGTTGAGCCACATTCTTGATGATCCTCCTCCGCCACCTCCGCTCGAAGTCCCGGAACTCAATCCTGATGAGGGGGCGAATCGCGGAAAGAGCTTCCGCGAACTGCTCGCGCAACACCAGGCAGAGGAGAACTGTGCAGTGTGCCACCGGAAGATGGATCCGCTTGGGTTTGCGTTTCAGAATTTTGACCTGAGCGGACGCTGGCGCAATGAGGAGCACCATCATTACATCCGGAAAGAACTGGATGGGAAGATTGAATGGCGCGGAGCGGGGAAGACTCGCCCAGTCGATGCCTCAGGAACATTGCCGCGAGGGGAGAAGTTTTCGAACTACGAGGAATACAAGGCGCTGCTTGCGGAGCACTACCTCGACGACGTGGTGCGCGGCGTCATGAAAAAACTTACCCTGTACGGCACTGGCCGTCAGGCAAATGTCCTCGATCTCAACACAATCGGGGATATCATGAGCGAACAGTCAAAGAAGGGGTATCCCATGTGCGATCTCCTGAAGGGCCTGGTTCGGTCGCCCATATTCCTTGAGTCCAGATGAGGCCACTTATCCGACAAGCCAACAATCAATGAATTGAGTCGATGAACATTCCTTCCAAACCCTTCAGCCGTCGCACCGTGTTGCGCGGACTGGGGGCGACCATCGCGCTTCCCAGCCTTGAAATCATGACGGGCAAGACGCAGGCTGCTACCACGAACCGGCGAGATCCCGGGAGACTTGCCTGTTTTTATGTTCCGGGAGCGATCAACCACTACAATTGGTTTCCTGAGGACACCGGGTTCGACTACACGATCTCTCCATCGCATGAGCCATTGAAGCACCACCGTGATCGTTTCTCCGTCCTGACCAAGCTCTCTCATATCGAGGGACGGATCAGTGGACACAAGCATCCGTACAACTTCCTGACCGGACATAACATCGCGATCACACCTGGTGTGTTGACCAACTCGGTCTCATTTGACCAGGTCGCGGCCAAGCACATCGGACCAACCTATCTGCCGTCGCTGGCGCTGTCGTGGACGTCCGGCGTGGGAGGCGCCACTCTTTCCCGCAACGAGCTGGGCGTCGATATTCCGGCGACCAACGACTACCGCGCGGTCTTCGAGCGGCTCTTTCCGCCGGCCGATCCCTCGGAGTTGAAACGCGCCAAGGCCCGCATCGCGTTGAATCGCAGCATCCTCGACACCGCCACCGACGATGTGAAAGCCCTTCAGCGGCGGTTGGGTGTGGTCGACCGGCAGAGAGTGGACCAGTACCTGGAATCGATTCGGGAGGTCGAGAAGCGATTGGATGATCGGGATGCTATTCTCAAACGCGGTCGCCCGAAGTTCGACGAGACCGGAGTGCGCACGGAGCCCAAGAGCAAGGACAGCATGGAGGAGCATCTTGAGTTGATGATGGACCTGATCGCACTGGCCTTCCAGACCGACATGACGCGGGTGGTGACCCAAAGTCTTGGAGGCGAAGCGGGTCCCAATTACTCGGAGTACAAGGCATGGGCCAAGGAGACCGGAGCTCCGACCCGGGGCACCCACGATTATCACCACAAGGGATCCGGAAATCGGGGCGCGGACAATCCAGACACCAAGTTAATCGGGAAACGCGACCGCCTGTATTGCGCTTGTCTTTCGCGCTTGATGGACAAGCTCGCCTCGATTGAGGCAAGTGAAGGCAACCTTCTCGATCACACGGTCCTGCTTCTTGGCGGGTCGCAGATTAGCAGTCATTCCGGCAGCAGCTTCCCGCTCCTGCTCGCTGGCGGAAACAAGCTCGGGTTCAAGCACGGACAACACCTGAAATGGAACGGCAATGAGCGCTCTGCTTCGGACCTCTACCTCACCATCCTCCAGCAGCTGCGCTGCCCGGTCGAGTCGTTCAAGGAGAGCAAGGGGGCGATTTCGGAGATCCTGACGTGAATTGGGCGATCTGCGGCTCGATCTTCGCGAGTCTTGTTCTGGGTTGTCGTTGGGCGCAGGCGGGCGAAGAGGGCAAAGATGAGGCCCTCCGAGTTTTGCGTGGACACGAGCGCTGGGTTCTGGCCCTTGCCATTAGCCCTGACAGCAAACGCGTAGCATCGGGGAGCGGAGATCACAGCCTGCGTATCTGGGATCTGCAGGGGACGAACCCGTCCCGCACCCTGAAAACTTTTGAGAGTCCAGTCACGGCGTTGGCCTTCAGCAAGGATGGGAAGCAGCTGGCGGCAGGGACGTGGGATGGGGAACTGGTGTTGTGCGACTCCCAAACCGGCAAGGTCTTGAAGAAACTCAAGGAGCACCGGGAAACGATCACAACCCTGACATTTGACGGGAGCGGTGACTATCTCGCCTCCGGTAGTGCCGACGACCGGCTCATTGTCTGGGAGGTTGCGTCGGGGGAAGACCTCTTCACCTTCCATCAGGGGAACGAATACGATGTCACGACCTGCGCATTCAGTCCTGATGGGAAACGGATCGTTACGGGAGACGGAGAAAACCAGCTAAAAGTCTGGGACGCTGAGACAGGTGACGAGTTGGAGACGTTGGAGGGCCACCACGAGCCGGTCACGTGTGTCGCGTGGGGGAGCGATGGTCGTATAGTCTCTGGTAGTTGGGATGACACGGTTCGGGTTTGGAAAGGGGGGAAAGTGACCAAAACCTTGCAAGGTCACCGTGCGGATGTGACAGCGCTTGCCCTGGACGCGAAGGCGGCTCGCATTGTGTCTGCCAGCGAGGACAAGACCTTGAGAATTTGGAATGCCGCGAGCGGAGTGCTGGAGGCGACTCTTCAAGGGCATGGCGAACCAATTCGATGCGTTGCAATCAGCTCCGATGACGGACTCATTGTGTCAGGGAGCAACAAGGAAATCCGGGTCTGGAGATTGGCGCGCTAGATCAATAGAAAAGATCAACAGCGCGCGAATCCGCAGTCGATCGTCGTGGGGAGTCACCGAGGGAGGACGGTGGTTCACGCCAAGATGCCTCGAACCACCTTTCCGTAGACATCGGTGAGATGGTAGTCCCGCCCGCTAGCGCGGTAGGTGAGCTATCTCATGATCCAAGCCCAGCAGGTGAGGCATCGTGGCATTGAGATCGTGGACGTGAACCTGCGGCGCGCCCGAACTCGCCACCCCAAAAAACAAGGGTGCCCTCGAGCAACCCCCGTTGTTCCAGATCGGCAAGGAGAGCAGCGACTGGTTGATCGTGGCGACGACACATTAGAGGCGTGATCTCGTTGTTTTGCTCGTGCGAATCCCAACCGTACTTCCGAGCCAGTGCGTTTGCCGGCAGCACGGGTTCCATGGGCGACGTGGAGGCCTGAAGCGCTCTTTTGCCGCGAGCAAGAGCGCGGGTAAATTTTTCGCAGCTCTTCCAGTGCCGACAAGGACACGTTCCTGAACCTAACTGAGTGCTAGCACACGGCCAGCAAAACGGCTGGTCAAAACCTGAAACCCTACAGAACAGGACTGGTGCGGGGTGACGGACTCGAACCGCCGACCCACTCGGTGTAAACGAGTTGCTCTACCAACTGAGCTAACCCCGCAAAGGATGTCCGGCCGGGAGGGGTGCGGAGGATGCCGGATTTGGATCGTGGCTGTCTCTTATACACATCTCCGAGCCCACGAGACCGTACTATCTCGTATGC
>CAWWCX010000114.1:0-10499 GCA_963935445.1 uncultured Roseibacillus sp. | reverse complement strand
GCGCAGCTTTCCACTTCCGGGATCAACCGCGGCAAGCGTTCCGCCATTACGGACCATGTAGATCTGGTCACGATAGAACAGCGGCGAGGGGATTTCTGGAACACTGCGATTCAGTTCCCAGACGATCTCCTCCTTGCCGAGCTCCCCGCTGCCACCGGGGGCGATGGCCATCAGGATCGGGCGGCCGCGGCGATTGGACATGTGGGAAGTCAGCTCCTTTTCGGACCAGAAGTTGTCGCGGTCCTTGTCCACCCAGTTAAAGATGCCCTGCTGCCTTTCATTGCGGCGTTTGGGGTCGCCGGGGAGAGGGATGCCCCACCCAGGATGGCCCAGGGGAAGCTCGGGCCGGAGGGGCCAGGTAAAGTGCTCGGTGATCTCGTCACGCGCGAACTTGCCGTCCTTGTTCCGGTCGAACTTCAGCATAGCCTCCCAGAAGGGTCCGGGATCGATTTCGGCATCAGAAACGCCGCCAAGCTGGGCGGAGGAGACATAGACCCTGCCGTCGCCCTGAACCGGAATCGCGATGGTTTCACGGGAGAAGCCCTTCACGAACCATTTCTCCCTGCCACTGGCCGGGTCGTAACTCACGACCCGTCCGTGTCCAAGAACCACCAGCTCCTCGCCTTCCTGATGGTTCCAGATTGTCGGGGTCGACCAACCACTGCGCAGAAAAGGGCGTGATACTTCCCATACGAGTTTGCCGGTTGCGCGCTTCAGGGCGATAATCCTTGATTTGCTCAGGTTGCTTTTTTCCAGGTTGGCGTCGTTGTCGATGACGAGGATCAGAAGATCGCGGTAGGCGATGGGGGAAGTGGAGGCACCGTAAAGGCTGCGTGGTGTGGGCAGGGGTTTTTTCCAGACCTCCGTTCCATCGTGCCGGTAAGCGAGCAGGCCGTAGGACCCGAAATAGACATAGACGTTGTTTTCGTCAGCGAGTGCGGAAGGCGAGGCCGGGGTGTTGGCCTTGTGTACTTTTGCGATGGGAACCTCCGGAGCTGTCTGGCGCCATAGCTCCCGGCCACTTTTGCGGTCAAGTGCAATGGTCACCAGTCGTTGCTGGTCCACGCCGGTCAGAAAGATGCGTTCTCCGGCGAGCACGGGAGAGGAAAGGCCGGGAGGAAGAGGAGTTTTCCAGGCGAGGGTGGCCGGTCCAATTTCGACAGGAGGGCTGGAGCCTTCCACAACTCCGGACCCGCCAGGCCCACGGAATTGATTCCAACCCGGAGGGGTTGGGTTGGCAGCCGTCGTGATGAAGGGAAGGAGAACAGTGATGGCGACCGCGGGCAGGGCAGGTGTCATGGGGGTGGAACTTCTCCCCGGAGACGTTGGGAACCAAGGAGATTCTAAGCGTCCCTTCAGGGGAGGGGAGTTGGATCGGGGACTTTTCACCGCAGGGAGAAAGCGTGCCTCTCCCCTTGCTCAGGGAAGCAGACTGCGGATGAAGGATGCCGGGCTGGTTTACTCTTTCCTGCGCAACTTCTGCCTCGCCTCTTCAGAGAGGCCGCTGTTTGCCAGCCACTCCACCGCGGCCTCGTGGTCCCGGCGAAAATAATGCCGGGCGGTTTGCACGAGGGTGTTCTCCCTTTGGGACGCATCGGCGATGGCTTCCGCCCAGGAAATGGCGCTGGCGGGGTCTTCGTGCATGATCCGGGTGGCGTAGCCGCTGAGGGCGGCGTCCCGCTCGGGAGAACGGACCATCTCCCGCAGGTAGTTCCCTGCGGCCTCGGGGTCGTGTCTGGCCCAGGCACTGAAGGCCGACCCGAAGCCTTCGGTCCGCCCCTTGCTGCTGCCCAGGGATTCCAGCCATTCTACGGCCGATTGTGGATTACGTTGCGCCCACTCCCGGCTCACGTGATTGACGAGACGAGAATCGGATTCCTCGTCATTGAACTGGGCCGCCCACTCGGCTGCCGCCTCGGGATCCTGACGGGCGAACTCTCCGGCGATGCGATCCCGTGCAAAGACCCGCAGGTTTTCGTCGGAGATTTCCTCTGTCCACTGAGCGGCCTCCACGGGGTCTTTCCCGCGCAGCACTTCGCCGGTAATCACCTGAACCATGCGTTTTGCGTCCTTGTCGCCCTTGGCCCGCAATTCACTCACGAAGTCGAGGGCGGCTCCGGGGTCGGCATTCGCCAGTCCGAAGACAGCCCCCCATTTGAGACCGTTACGGTCAATGTCCTCGTTATCGCTCGTCTGGTCATACCAGGCCAGGGCTGCAGCGGAATCGCTACTGGCCCAACCGGCAAAGGTTGCCGCCATATCCTCCTTCTCTGTCTTGATGCCGTGGAGGACTGCAGCCTCGCCCGCAAGAGCACCCCAGGCGTAATGAAACTCCCGGAACTCGGAACTGTGTTCGTGAAGATGCTCGACCTGCTGTCTAATCAGAAGGGCATTGTCCTTCGTCAACCCATTCAGCAGGCGGGCGTAAGCCAGTCGGCGCTCGATGGGACTGCTGGACTTGAGACCCTTGCCGAGTCTTGCGATATCCTGCTCCGTGAGAGTGCCTGCTCCGGGTTGGATTGCTCCATCGGGGCGGGATTGGGAGAGGGAGCCGGGGATGAGCCCGGAAGCATCTGCTCCGCCACCGGACGCTTCGCGCCCCTCCCGGGAGATCCGGCTGCTATGAGCTTCTTTCCTCTGCTCCGAATCCGGGTTATCCTTTTCCTGTGCGTTTCTGCCAGGAAAGAACTGTGTGCCGGCTGCAAACGCGATAACCGTTGCGCCAGCCCAGATTCCATGGACCCATCGGGGTGAGGACATGGCCTCGACTACCATGATCGGAGGGAGGGTTCAATCCGGGAAGGGGGAGATCGAGAGTGGCCCCGAAAACAGCCCGTCGCTCGGCTCCGGGGTCAACAGGTTACTTTGTGAGATGGGCTGCCGCGGGAGCGGTAGGGCGATTCTGTGAAACCCAACAGGGCCTGAAAAGGAATGCCAGCGTGGAAGGTTTGGAACGCGGGGAGGGAAGTGGTGAACAATGAAGTTCAGCGGAAACGAACAGGGGCCCGGTGGGGAGGGGTCTGCCCCTGCGATGCGACAATCAAATGGGCGCCCACGAGGGAAACCGGTGCGGAGCACGAAACCACGATAACATTCGATCGCTGGGAGATGCCCGCCAGAAGAGGGGGCGTCCAGGCGAGAAGGGAAACGCCACTTGAGGGGAAGAGGCGAGGTTCGTGGCGGGAGATCTTTTCCAGACGGTCCTCCCGCATCTTTCCTGGAAAGGCTTGTGCATCGACATGGAGGGGCTGCGATCCCCCGGCGCCGGGCTTTTGGCGTTGTGGCATGCTGGTTCATCCGCTGAAGAGAATCAGTGTCCTTGCCGGCGCGGGCTGAGGAAAGGAGCGGCCCGGTGGCTAGGGAGAGGAGCGGGAGGCAGGTTCCGGGCATGCAAGGGCTTCCGAATTCGGGGAAATGAACTGGCGGACCAAGGGGGATTCGAGCAAGTTTTTGTGGTCGGGCCCCTGAACCTGCTCAGTTCGTAAACCTCCATCCTGTGTTGACCCAGATGAAATCGACCTCGCGCCTCATCTCCCTCTCTTTCCTGTGTGTTCTCGGCAGCGGTCTCTCCGGATGGGGAGCGGTCTGGTCGGAGTGGGGAGGAAGTCCCGGCAAGAACATGGTGTCAGAGGAAAAGGGCTTGCCCACCGATATTTCGGGAGGAGAGGAATCGGAGGACAATGAGGACGAGATTAACCGTGCCAGTGCCACCGGCTGCAAGTGGGTGGTCACACTGGGATCGGAGTCCTATGGCACGCCGACCATCGGGAACGGGCTTGTCCTGGTTGGCACCAACAATGAGAAACCGCGTAACCCTGCCATTGTGGGTGACCGTGGTGTCGTCATGGCCTTCGATGAGAAATCCGGTAGCTTCCGCTGGCAACTGACTGTTCCCAAGTTGCCGGGTGGTGATGAGATCGACTGGGAGTACCTGGGAATCTGCTCGTCGACCCTGATCGACGGGGACCGCGGTTATGTGGTGACCAACCGGGCGGAAGTGGTCTGCCTGGACCTCAAGGGCCTCGCCGATGGGAACCACGGATTCACGGGAGAAGGGGGTTACATGGCTGGACCGGGCAAGGAGCCGAGCAAGGTGGGGCCAACCGATGCGGACATCCTCTGGACCTTCGACATGATCAAGTCGCTGGGTGTCGTGCCCCACAACATTGCGAGCAGTTCGGTCGCCCTGGTCGAGGGCAGGATCATCGCGACGACCTCCAATGGCCTGGACGGGGAACATGAACACATGCCCTCTCCCGATGCTCCCTGCCTGATTTCTCTGGATGCCGGAACCGGAAAGCTCATGAATGTGGAGCAGGCGGGTATCTCGAAAGGGACCATGCACTGCAACTGGTCTTCTCCCTGCATCGGCAGGCACAAGGGGCGGCCTGCCATCTTTTTCGGGGGTGGTGACGGCTTCCTGCACGCCTTTGACCTCGACGGGGCCAAGACGGCGAAGGGGCTGAAGACCCTGAAGGAGTACTGGCGGATTGATGCCAACTCGAGGGACTACCGGCAGGACGAGGAGGGAAAGCCCCGCGAGTATCCGTCTTTCAAGGGTCCCAGCGAGATCGTGGGAACGCCGGTCTATCACGAGGGCAAGGTTTATGTCACGATCGGGCAGGATCCGGAAAATGGAGATGGCGTGGGAATGCTCAGTTGCGTCGACGCAGAGACAGGCAAGGCGGACTGGACCTACAAGGAGATCGGGCGCTCTCTTTCCACGCCTTCGGTCAAGGATGGGCTCGTCTACGTGGCGGATTTTTCGGGACAGGTGCACTGCGTGGATGCCGCAACAGGGAAGCAAGTCTGGCTCCACGACACCCTCAGCCGGATCTGGGGATCCACCCTGGTAGCCGATGGCAAGATCTACATTGGAACGGAAGACGGTGAGCTGATCATCCTCAAAGAGGGGCGCGAACTCGAGGAAGTCGCCATCGCTGAGTTTCTTGGGCCGATCTACTCGAGTCCGGTGGCTGCCAATGGGACGCTTTACGTCCAGACGCAGAACCACCTTTACGCCTTTGGGGATTAGAGCTTCCCTCGTGGGTTGAGCCCTGGGCCCCTGCTCTGTCCGGAGGCCTTACTCGGCGTTCCGGATTCCGTAGAGGGCCTTCTTGGTCCGCACGATCAGGAGATCCCCGGAGGTTGCAGGGGAGCCCATGCAGCCGACTTCCAGCTCGTTCCTGGCAAGAAGCTGGAATTTCCGATCCGCAGCGAGGACGGTTCCCACTCCGGACTCGTCGAAGAGGTAGATTTTTCCTCCCGCAATGATTGGTGAGGCCGAGAAGTTTCCGCCAATGCGCTCCTTCCAGATCTCTTTTCCGCTCTTGGCGTCCAGGCAGGCGGCGATTCCGCCGTCATCAACCATGAAGAGAAGGTCCTCGTGCAGGAGAACAGACGGCTTCCGGGGGGCGGCTTTGTTGTACTGCCAGGCGACATGGCTCTTGCTGACATGCCCCTTCCCATCGGGACGGACGGCGAGGAGAAGGCCCTTGCTGAAGCCCATGGTTGCATAGACGAGGCCGTGGCCGGCCACGGGGCGACAGGAGGTGGAATGGGTCCCGATTGTTTCCACGCGCCAGAGTTCCTTCCCGGTCATGGGCTCGTATCCGTAGAGGGCCATCGCACCGGCGCTCACGAGCAGGTCCCGGTCCCCGGCTCCCTTTACGATAAGGGGGGTGCCGTAGGCCTTGCGCATGTCACCATCGCGCTTGGGCTTGCCGTTGGCGTCGAGATCGCGGTAGTCCACGCTGCGGGCGGTCTTCCAGACGGTTTTCCCGGTTTTCTTGTCCATCGCGACCACGAACTGGTGGTCGGCCCCGTCAAAGTTGAGGATGAGTAAGTCCCGGTAGAGGATGGGTGAGGAGCCAGCGCCCCGGAAGTGATCACAGACGAAGTCGGTGCGCTTCCAGACCACTTCACCATCGAGAGCCTTGAGGCAGGCCGTGTAGGGAGATCCGAAGGAGATATAGACGAGGCCATCCTCCAGGACGGGAGTGGGAGAGGCGTAGGAATTGAAGGCGTGGCAGAACTGTGGCTTCTCCACCTTCCAGAGCAGCTTGTCGTAAAGAACCTTCCCGCTGGCCTTGTCGAGGCACACTACGGAAAGCTCCGTGCCCTTGGGGTTGGCGTTGGTGACCCAGATGCGGTTTGCCCAGACCACTGGTGAAGACCAGGCCTTTCCCTCGAGGGGGGTCTTCCACGCCACGTTCTTCTCTTCACTCCACTCGGTGGGCAGATCCCCGGACCCGGACAATCCTTGTTCGCCCGGGCCACGGAACTGGTCCCAGTTCTCGGCAGACCAGGCCACCGCGCTGGCAAGAAGGGAAGGGAGGAGGGTCAGGAATACGGCTTGGGTGCGCATGCTACGATCCTTGTCCGGGGCCCACATCCGGTCAAAGGAGAAATGCGGGTGTGGGGACGGGAACAGAGCGAGGCAGCCCTACTGTGGTCCCACAATGATGGAGATGCGTCCGAAGCGCAGTGCGTTTTGACTGGCGGGCACGTCTTCGCGGATGGTGACGGTTTCCGTCCCGTCGCCGTTGTCGACGGGTTCTCCGACCAGCGTGCCAGCGGGAGTCCAGTTGGCGAGGTCGCTCGAGACCTCCACGAGGAAGGAGAGGTCGAGAGAGTTCTTCCGGCGGCGGAAGGTCATGGCGAAATAGTCCGAGCCTTCCTCATTGACGATTGTCGAGGAGTAACTCCCGGGCGCGTCGTGGGCTTTCGGATCGTTTCCGAAGCCATATTCGAAAATGGTGTTGAGGTTATCGAAATCGGGGTCGGCATCGTTTCCGGTTAAAAGGGGGTCGGTTACCTCGGCTTCCGTGAAGTTCTCATACTTCCAGCTACTGAAGGTCATCGAGGTGCCCACCGAGCCGGAGCCGGGATCTCCGCCCACGGCGAGGCTCACTCCCCAGTTGGCGGGACGGTCGAAGTCGGTCACCGGTGTGTTGGCGGGGTCGAGCATGACGAGCGAGTAACCGTCCTCATCGGTGGCGTCATGCCAGGAGTCGTTGTAGGTGAACTCCAGGACGTTCTCGCCCACTGTATCGAGGACCTGCAATTGCTCCCCGTCGTTATCCAGCCTGCCGGTGTATTCGCCGGCGACATTCAGGTTCCCGGGATGACGCAGCCTGAAGGCGGCCTCGTTGGCCACCACCACGATGTGCTCGCCGGGACCCAGGACGGTGGGGTCCGGGAACGTAAAGGAGATTCCCTCCACGAACCGGGTTCCACTGATGTCGAGCGCAGACGTCCCGGTATTGGTCAGTTCCACGAACTCGAAGTCGAAGGCGCCCAGGGTGGGAATGGCCGCGAGTTCCTGCGCACTGGGGGCCGCCGGGGCGAAGAGGATTTCACTGACCCGCAGGAACTGCTGTCCCGGGGTTGGAGCTCCGTCGTAGGTCGTGGTGGCGACTTCGTTTCCCTGCGCATCGCTGAGCGTGAGGGTTTCACCCCTCGCAGAGAGCTGCCCTCCGTAGCCGCTGATCACATATCGCTTTTCGTTGGCCTTGGGGCTGATACTGCGGGAGCGGAAGCCCACCGCATCGCGGGCGACGTAGAGCCGTCCCCGGCTTGGGATCACGGTGCCGGCAGGAAAGGTGTATGAGATTCCACCCGATACCTCCCAGTGCGAACAATCGATGGCCGTCCGGGCCGTATTGATGAGGCCGAAGTATTCTCCCCGCTGGTCGGGGGAAGCTCCGTTGGTGGTCGGGTTGAACTCGACGTTGCTGAACCGGATGGTTGGGTTGGCCGGCTGGGCGTCGGGGATCTCCGCCAGACCGTAGAGCTGCGCCCGGCGGGAGGGAATGTGTTCGAGCTTGATCCGGTCCGCGGCGGGGCGCATACGGTTCCGGTTCCCCCACGATCCCCATTTCTGGTAGTCGAGATCAGCGTCGTCGCGGCCCCGGCGGGAACCGTCATCGCGGGGATCGATCAGGTCCACGAGCTCATCAACCCGGTCCGCCAGGTAGCTGACCGGAGAAGCGGGCGGCCCGAACTGCTCGTCCATGAGGGTGCGGACCCGGCGCAGGAACATCTGGTTGAGAGTCGAATCATTGAAGATCAGGGTCTTCAGGCGGTTGGAGGGACCGGCCCGCAGGTTGTTGTTGGTAAAGGTGTCGTCGAAGTAAGCCGGGCCGCCTACCCAGTTGCGTCCGAGGCAGAGATCGATGTCCCAGACCAGGGGCCGCCACTCCCCGGTCCCGAGGGTGTCGCGGTAGAGGTAGTAGTTCTTGTGTCCGTGATCGCGGTTATTGATCAAATCAAGGGCGGCGAGGTAATTGATCGTACCAGGGATATCGACGTTGTCGTAGCTGTAGCGCAGCTTGGCGTCACCGGACTGACCCAATCCGCTCACGAGGGCCTGCAGGTCGCTGTTGTTCTCGTCCTTCCGCGTTTTCTTGTTCACCCCACTGGAGGAGGAATCGAGACGGTTGTACATCTTGTAGAGCGCTCCCCTGCCATCGAGACCGACCCGCTCGAGGTAGCGATCGTCCCCGTCCTCCACGAGATCGGCAGTACTGAAGAAGGTAGCGTTCTGCTGGATGCGCACCGGAAAGGCGAAGTGGGCGGGTTCGCCTGCCCGGTTGACCAGTTCATAACCAAGGGTGTTCCGCGTCTTGGACTTGTCCGCCCAGTTGGTGAGCATGTTGATGTCCTTTACCCGGGCCTCGCCCTCCCGGTACCTGAACCGGTCACCCTTGTTGAAATCGAAGTCGTAGCTTTTCTTGGGGAATCCTCCCGTCGACTGGCCGTGCCGGTCGGCCTGGATGTTGTCGTAGAACTGCCCGAGAAAATAGACTGAACCCCGGGCTCCGTTGGTGGTGTTCGCTCCTCCGGGATTGGAGGTGAACCAGTGGAAGACAGGAAGCCCGGAACCGAGGACGGACGCATCTTCCGCGATCGTCCCGAAGTATTCCGGGGAGTCGCGCGGGTCCGGAAACTGAGGCTGCCGGGAACTTTGTCCGGTCGTGTCGCGGGAGGTCACCCGCCAGCGGACCATCTCACCCCGGGCGAGGCCGTTGGTCGGAATGGACGCGGTGAAGATGCCGTCCCCCGCCTCGGCGTCGTCCCCGCTGCCGTCGTCGACCATCGCGATGCTGCTCTCCGTCTCAAACATCACGCGCCATCCGAGGGTGACGGACTGGACCGGGTGGAGGGTCGGACGGACCTCTGCCTTGATCGTGAGCTTGTCGCCCTCAAGGGGAATGGAGAGGGGAGGGAGATTCCGGGTGACACTCCGGATGAGCGGGCCAGGCTCGCTTTGCCCTCCCGTGTTGGGAGCGTCCGGTGTCGGCGTGGTGAAATAGGAGGGTATCCCGGGGCCCGCGCTGCTGACAGCTTCCAGTTCGGGCATGATGAGCAAGTCGCTGCTGCTGGTGCCGGCGTTCAGCCCGTGGATGCAGAGAACATTGGACCCCACCATGAGGAGGGAAGAGGACAGGGCGTAATTGTCGTAGACGAGGGCCTCGTCGTCATCGTGGTTTGCGGTGGCCTCGGACTGGTAATCGAGTGTGTCAGTCGAGGGCGCATTTTCCTCCGCGACAGGGAGGGGATTCCCGTTCAGGTAGGCGACAAATCCGTCATCCCACTTCATTTTCAGATTGAGGGCGGAGCTCGCGGAAGGATCCGCGACCGTAAAGGGAATCCGGACGTAGATCGTCGCGTTCTGCTGATACATCAGGTCCTCGACGTCGGTCGCGATCAGCGGGTCATAGGCGTCCGCAGCCTGGGTGGCGTAGCCGATGCCCGTCGTGCCGCTGGCCCAGGAATCGTCGGGGAAATCCGTTCCGATCCAGGAATTTTGGTTGAGCCCCTCACGCACGTCGTCGTCGTCGTTGAGGGGTACCTTGTAGCGGATGGGGGCTCCGGGACCAATGAGGGGCGTGCGCGAGGTCGAGGGGCGGACCCCGTAGGAGACATCCTGGACCTGCAGGGGAAAGGCGGGAGAGTAGTGATGCTCGACCGTGGCAGCGTCGGGGCGCACGAGAGCGAGGTATTCCCCCTGGCTGGTGAGTTTGAAATTGGTATGAAGCTCGCCCGCCGGATCGCTGCGATTCTTGTTGGAAGCGAAGACGAGAAGCTGCGTCCCGGGATCGAGAATGATGCGGGGAAAGGCCCACTTGCTGAGTTCGTCTGCGTCGTCGGTGAGATACCATCCCTCGAGGTTCACCGCGGTGGTGCCCTGGTTGGAGACCTCGATCCAATCCTCATTGTCGCCGTCTTCGTCGTCGAGGGAATCCTGGTTGGAAGCCATGAACTCCGAGATGACGAGGGACTGGGCGGGGAGAGGGGTCGCGGCGAGGGTAAGGAAGGCCACGAAAGTCAGGACGACAGTACATGCGACCGCCGGATTGCGAGTGATGGGTTTCATTGGTTGGGGCCGGGGGGGTGGTTAAGGCCAGGAAGGAGACTCCACCCGGAGCCTCGGTTCAAGGATCGCCCGGAGCGGCCCGCATGGCAATGACAGAAAAGGGCTGGGAGGTAGGCCG
>CAWWCX010000113.1:0-10672 GCA_963935445.1 uncultured Roseibacillus sp. | reverse complement strand
TCTCAGGACTTGTCGCGCGGTTCCCGTCCGCAATCCCCTGGTGCGCGTCCCTGTTCACCGTCTCTTCATCCGCATGCATGGAGTCGGTGCTATTTGCGATCTTGATTGGCCCGGTGATGGGGAGAGTCCCTGGGCAGGGTGGCCATGGGAGCAGGGGATACGGGAACCCCGGCTTCCAGACGAACCTTGACGGCCGCGAGGCGGGGATCATCGATCAGGTTATCGTATTCGTGGGGGTCTTCCTTCAGGTCGTAGAGCTCCTCGAAGCCGTTGCCGTAGCGGATGAAGCGGTAGCGTTCGTCGGAGATTGCGTGGGAGGGCCTGTTCTCGTTCCAGAACTGAAAGGAGCAGAGCGCAAGGCGTTCGCGTTTGCGATCCGGATTCTTCAACTGGGGGACAAGGGAGAGGCCGTCGCATTGGGCGGGAACGGGGATCGCGGCAAGTTCGCACAGCGTTGGATAGAGATCCGTGAGGGTGGCGGGCTGACGCGTCTGGGCCCCATCCCTGCTCACTCCCGGGGCATGAATGAAGAGAGGAACCCGGGTGGTCTGGTCCCACAGGGCGAACTTTTCCCAGTTGGCCTTCTCGCCGATGTGAAATCCGTGGTCGCTCCAGAGCACGATGATGGTGTTGCTCTTCAGGACGGGACTGGCCTCGAGACCATCGAGAAGACGCCCAAGTTGATGGTCGACGTAGGAAATGCTTGCGAGGTAGCCCCGCATGAATTTCTCCCACTGCTGGTTCTCGACCACCCACTTGTGCCAGTGGGTCCTTCCGTGATGGTGTGCGTCGTTGAGGTCGTCCTCGCGGTGGGGGGGCAGCTTCACCCCGGCGAGCGGGTAGAGGTCAAACCACCTTTGAGGAACTTCCCAGGGAATGTGGGGACGAAAGAGTCCCACGGCAAGAAAGAGAGGGGTCTCCTTCTTTGCCGCCTTCATCTGCTGAAGGGCCCAGTCCACCACCATGTGATCGCCCGTCTCCTCGTCGGGAAGATCCAGAGGGGCTGCCCCGAAGAGATGGGAGTGTCCCCCCAGCGGGCGGCCCTTTGTCAGGCCGGCCTTGTCGTCGGGAACGAGTTTGGGCCGGGGCCAGTCTGGGGCAATCGGGTTGTTCGGGTCGCCCCGGTAGTCGTCCCAGGCTTCCGGGTCGTTTTGTGAATCGTGGGGTGTCCACTGGAGGGTATGGAAGATCTTGCCTCCGCCGACCGCCCGGTAGCCGTGGTCCCGGAAGTGCTGGGAAAGGACGGTCGCCTTCTCGAGGAGCTTGGATTCGTGCCGCCAGCGGGGGCCCCGGGCACCGAACATGTTGCGGTAAATTCCGGAACGGGTGGGATGCACGCCTGTCATGACCGCGACCCGTGAAGCGTGGCAAACCGGTGCGGCACAGTGGGCGTTGGCGAAGTTGACCGACCTTCGGGCCAGACGCTCGAAGTGGGGAGTCTGGACTCCGGGATGATTGTCGAGGGGCGAGATATAGTCGTTCAGGTCATCAATCGCGATGAAGAGGACGTTGGGCCTGCTCGTGGCCCGGAGCGGGACGAGCACGAGCGGGAGGATGCAGATGAGGAGGAGGCGCATGGAGAGGACGGTAAGCAGTGAGGAACGGCGGGAGGGAGGCTCGGGAATCGCAGGATTGCATGCCGTCTGCAGGATTCCGGCGGCCTGCGACGGGTAGTCAGCGCTTCCCGGTGTAGCGTGGGATTGGCCATGGTTGCACGCCCACCCGGTCCGCCCAGGCCTGCCAGGCGGCGACCATGGCATCGAGTTTCCCGGGCATCTTCTTCGCAAGGTCATTGAGTTCCGTGCGGTCGGCTTCCATGTCGTAGAGCTCCCATGTCCGCGGCTGGTCGCGGCGATACATTGAGACGATCTTCCACTTCCCGTCGCGGAGGCCCAGGTTTCCGTGATGTTCGAACCCAAGCGGGGCCTGCCTCTTGATGGCCTTGCCTCCGAGGGTGGGGACAAGGCTGACACCTTCCATGGGCTGGATCTTGTTTCCCTCGTATTCCGCGGGGTAGGTTGCGCCTCCCAGTTCCACGAAGGTCGGCATGAGATCAATGAGGTGGGACACGTCATGAACAATTGAACCATTGCGCTGTGTGGGGATTCCCCGGGGCCAGCTTACGATGAAAGGAGTGCCGATGCCTCCCTCGTAGGGGTCGTGTTTGTAACCGCGGAAGGGTGTGTTGGATGCGTTGGCCCATCCCGGGCCGTAGGCAACGAAGGTGTCCTCCGCGCCCGGCATGGTTTCCGGTCCGGTGCGGACGAAACGTCCGTCGCGGGTTTGCATGGGCGGCCAGATCTTGGTCTGGAGGCCGTCCTTGCCCAGCGGCTTGAACTTGAAGCGATCCTTCTGGTGGGAGTTGTTGGCCCGGCCGTAGCCCTCCGCGCAGCCCCCGTTGTCCTGGAGATAGATGACGACGGTATTGTTGAAGAGGTTCTGCTTTTTGAGCTCGTCCACAATTCTCCCAATTCCACGGTCCATGACTTCGGTCATGGCGGCGTAGACCTCCATGCAGCGGATGTCCCATTCCTTGTGTTGGAAGCCTTCCCAATCGAGCCCTTTTGACATTGCCCATTTCTTGTCGATCACGCCCATTTCGATGGCCTTCCGGTAGCGGGCCTCGCGGGTGGCGGGGTAGCCCTGGTCGTAGACGCCCTTGTACTTTGCGATGTCGGCTTCGGGGGCGTGCATGGGCCAGTGGGCACTGGTGTGGGAGACGTAGAGAAAGAACGGCTTGTCTGCCACCTTGTCGTCCCCGCAGTGGTCGGCGATGAAGGCGACCGCATTGTCGTTGATGGCATCGGTGTAGTAGAAGGACTCGGGCTGATACACGGGGTCGTTCTCGGGCGTGATGTAGGTGTTCCCGCGGCAGAGGGTGGCGGGATCGTAAAAGCTGCCGGCGCCTGTAATGGTTCCGTAAAACCGGTCGAATCCCCGCTGCATGGGCCAGGCGGACGTGTCCCCGTTGGGGCTCTTGTGGCGGGTGAGGTGCCACTTGCCCGACATGTAGCTGCGGTAGCCGGCGCTCTTGAGGGCCTCCGGAATGGTTACACAGCGCTTGTTGATGACTCCCCGGTAGGCGGGCCAGCCGCGGTCGCCCTCCATCAGCCCCATCCCGGTCTGGTGGGAATAGAGTCCGGAGATCAGGGCGGCCCGGGTCGGGCAGCAACGTGAGGTATTGTAAAACTGGGTGTAGCGCAGGCCGTTTTTGGCAAGCTGGTCGAGCACGGGAGTCTTGATCTCGCTTCCGTAGCAGCCGATGTCCGAGTAGCCCATGTCATCGGCCATGATGAGGACGATGTTGGGGGACTTGGCAGGGGCTAATGAGGCGACCAGCAGAGCGAGGACCGGAACGGCGAACGGTTTCATGTCGTCGCCATGGTGACGAGAAAGCCGTTCTGATCAACGTCAATCGGGAGGGGAGGGCCCCCGTGGATCACACCATCCGGCCATGGCTGCGCGCTGAACGTGCACTGCTGCTGGCAGGGAGCCTACAGGAACACCACGCAGACCGGGTTGGGCATTTCGATTCTGCCCGCGGCGGGCTCAAGCGCGCCCGTCGCCTGGTCGATGGAGAAGACATGGAGGTCCCCGCTTGATTGGTTGGCGGCGATGATCCAGCGGCCACTGGGATCGAGATTGAAGTTGCGGGGGGTTCGGCCCCCGGTTTTCTCGATCTCGACCAATGTGAGCCTGCCGCTGTCCGGATCGATCCTGAAGCAGGCGATGCTGTCGTGCCCGCGGTTGGAGCAATAGAGGAATCTTCCGCCGGGATGAATGAAGATCTCCGCGGTGGAGCCCCTGGTCCAGCCTTCTGGGACCGTCGAGATGGTCTGGATCTTGGACAGTTCGCCATTTCGGGCGTTGTAGCGGAAGGCCGTTATGGTGCGGGTGATCTCGTTGAGGACGTATCCGAACCTCGCGCTGGCATGGAAGGCAAAATGGCGGGGGCCGGAGCCGGGGGCGATCTTGGTGGTGCTGTGTTGTTTGCTGAGGCGTCCTCCCTCCAGCAGTTCGTAGCAGAGGACCTCGTCCATTCCGAGGTCCGCAATGAAGACGAACTTGTTGGCGGGGTCGAGGTTGACTGCATGGGGATGGGGAGCGGCTTGCCGGGGCTTGAGGACGCTGGAGCCCTTGTGTGTAATTCTGGTCAGGGTTCTTCCGAGGGAGCCGTCGGCCTTGATTTCAATCGAGGCAACGGTAGAGCCGCTGTAATTGGCAATAATGACGGCTCTTCCCCCGGGAGTGATGGCGAGATGACAGGGGTGGGCACCGTGCGAACTCACGGTGTTGAGCTTACGGAGTTCGCCGCCGTCGGGATCGGTGATGGCGTAGGCGGTGACCGCGCCTGAATCCTCTCCCAGGTAGTCATTCGTCTCATTGACGGCATAAAGGAACTTGCCGTTGGGGTGCAGTGCCAGAAAGGAGGGGCTTGGCGTTTCGGCGGCGAGGCGGTAGTCGGTGAGGGTCCCCGTTTCATCGTCGAAGCGGCAGGAGTAGATCCCCTTGCTTTCGCCGTTGGTGTAGGTGCCAAGAAAAACCGTGCGTTTCATGCAATCAGGAAAGGAGAGGGCGTCGGGTTGTGCAAGCGGGAAGGAGACGCCCGCGGGGCTCTCCCCCGAGAAGGCGTGGTTTTGCGCGGCACGGGCTGAAGCGGGAGGATGTGTCTGGCCCTTGGGCCTCGGGGGGCCGGGAAGTAGTGCTGCCCCGTGAAGCGCAGGGCCCTCCTAGTTAGCCGTCACGACGAGATTTCGGAAGCGGGCTTTGTTGCCCAGAGAGCGAAAACCGAGGAGGCCTGCCTTCAGTCGGGCATCGGTGCCCTCGATCCGCTTTTCTCCGTTCAGGAAGATGCGGACGCTCTCGCCGCGGGCCTCCACGCGGAGTTGGTGCCATTTGTCGGGAGCAACCGGAGTGTTCCTCCGCGCAATTTCCTTCCAGCCGGGGAGCGCCGCGCCCCACATGACGCGCTGCTTGGCACCGTGCAGTCCGGCGTAGTAGCCGCGGTAGGCGTCGATGCCTGTCCCGGCATGATCGACCCGGAAGACGACTCCTGCCTGCGACTCGTCATCGACCATGATGTCCACTTCGAGGTCGAAGTTGGCGAGATTGAGTTTCTTCGCGAGGAGGCGCGGGCCATTTTCAGCGTTGTTGACCATAAGCTCTCCGTTCCTGCTCCGCCAGTCTCCGCCGAAGGGGAGCCAGTTCCCAAGGTCATCACCGAGGAATCCCCCTGACAGCAGGACCGCGCCCACCTCAGACGGTGCGGGCGGCTCGAGCTTCAGGGCAGGCGCGTCCCGGGAGGCCGCGGGCCGGGACGGGGGCTGTGCCGGCGGCCGGGAATCGAGATAGAAGTTACTGAACTCCGCAATGGAATCGACAATGCGGAGGCCCACCGTCCCGGCAGGATAGGTGGAGTCCTGCAAGTTGATTTTCTTCTCGCCGTTGTGCCAGACGGTGATGTCGTTCCCCCTGGTCTCGACTTCGAGTTCGTGCCTCTTGCCCGGTTCAACCCTGCTTGGGGCCCGGGCGAGTTCTCTCCAGGTCTCTCCATCGGTGGCGCCCAGGATCACGAGATCAGTCTGCGGGATCAGTCCGGCGAAATACCCGCGCTGGGCATCATATCCGACAGAGGGCCCACTGGTGCGAAAGAGAATCCCGGCATCGCGCAGGGACCTGTACTCGCGGCCATCGAGGGCATGAAACTCGATGTTGACCGAAATGTGGCAGTCTGGCGCAGGGGCATGATTGAGAACGAGCTTTTCCCCGCAGCGGTAGAGGTTGACGGGCTGGCCCCGGGGCGACCCGAGGAGGGGGCCGTGGGTCCCTCCGCGAATCATCTGGTGGTGTCCGTAGTAGGACCACTCGTGCCAGGGCCAGAATCCGGGATAGAATTCAGGGATGGAATAGTCGCCGACGAAGGGAATGCGATGGATTCTCTCTCCTCCCGGGCGGTCGAGCGGCGACCCCGGGGCCGTCGGGCTGCTGAATTCCGGGAAGCCGTCCTTCCGGAAGTGCATTGGCTGCACGAAGACTGCCCGGCGCCAGCCGGGGTTGCGGTCGCGCTTGGCGTGGAAGACGTGCCACCACTGCCGGGCATCAGGAGACCTGACGAAGCAGGAATGGCCGACCCCGGAAGTCTGCTCGGTAGCCTGAAAGACGGGGTTCTCGTGTTTCGTCCAGGAGGCGGGATCGAGGGGGTCCTCCCCTTTCAGCTCAAGAAGACCGACCTTGTAGGAGGGAAGCCAGGAGGCTCCGCAGGAATATGTGACGAAGGTGCGTTCCCCTGATTGCAGGACCTGGGGAGCCTCATTGAGACCGCGGCCCTTGCCGTTCCCCTCGGTGAACTCCCAGGGGTAGTCGTCATTCGGGCAGAGGCGCACCCTGGGCCCGCTGAGTTCGGTGGGAGAGCGGAGGGGCGCAATGTAGAGAAACTGGCGGTCGGTTCCGGGAGCATCCCAGCCGGACCACAGGGCGTAGCGGTTACCCCGGAATTCAAGGGGGGTCATGTCGATGGCCCAGAGGTTGGGAGATCTCCCGTCCTCCCCGTCGCCGGTGGCGAGAGGGCCATGGAGCTCGTAGCTTCCGAGCGGATCCTCATCCCTCGAACGGAGCACGTAGGTGAGATGATTCTCGTTCCTGCCGTCGGAAGCGGCGAAGTAAATGTGCCAGCGGCCGTCGAGGAGATGGAGTTCCGGGGCCCAGACCTCCCGCGCGTAAGGCCCGTCTTCCGGGGCGGTCCAGACGAAGTGTTTTTCACCCAGGGAAGTCAGGGATTCGCTGCTGTAGATGCAGATCCCGCGATTCCCTTCCGTGAAACACCAGAGGTAGCGTTTGTTTTTCGCGTCACGGATGACCCAGGGGTCGGCGCCCTCGCCGATGGGGTTGATGAACTTGCTGGTGGGCACGGGTTTCCCGTTTGCCTTCGGAAAACCGGCATCCTGCGGCAGGGTGCTGTTCCACTCCTCGAGGCTGGCCCGAAGTCTCTCCACGACCTTTGGGAAGGTCTCCGCCACGTTGTGTCGCTCACCGGGGTCCTTGCCGATGTGGTAGAGCTGGGGGTCACTCCCGTCATAATTGACGAGGAACTTCCAGCGTCCGTCGCGGACGGCAAGATCGGGATTGTCTTCCTGCAGGCCATGTCCAAAGCCCGGGCGGTCGGGCGGCCGACGCCAGAAGAGGGGGGCGCTCCGGCTCTTCTTCTCCCGGCCGAGCAGGGTGGGCCCGAGGTCCTCGCCGTCGAGGGTCGTCCCTGCCGGCAGCCCGGTGCTGCAGAGGCTGTAGAGAGACCGATTCAGGTCGAGCGATGAGAGAATGGAGGTCGTGTTGGCCCTGCCTGCCGCCTGCTGGCTCATCAGGCCCGGGCCCCAGACGATGAGAGGCGAACGGATGCCTCCCTCGTAAAGCCACGTTTTTGCGCCGCGCAGGGGGTCGGATTTTCCCGCGCCCGTCTCGTGCCCGTTGTCAGAAGCGATCAGGATGAGGGTGTTCTGGCGAAGCTCCGGGTCGTTCCGGATGCGGTCGAAGAGGGGGCCGAGTTGCTCATCCATGGCATCCAGGACACCGTAGTAGATCGCCCGTCTCCCCCCGTCGCCCCACTTGTCGAGCGGAGGGAAGAACGGGGAGTGAACGTCGTCGGGCCAGAGGTTCACGAAGAAAGGCTTCTCCTGCCCCTGGGCTTCCTCGATGAAGGCGAGGGCCGCGTCCACGAAACCCCGGGTGATGTGGGAGCGCTGCATCCAGGTCACACCCTCGCCGAGACGGACGGCATTTTGCCAGATTCGCCCAGGGGTTGAGGGGTCCTGTCCAGGCTTCAGGGTAAGGGGAAGAAGTTTGGGGCCCATGCCCTCGAAATTGGTGAGGCTGCGGTCAAACCCGTAGGCGGAAATCGGTGGAGCGTCATCAACGTCGCGTTGTCCGCCCATGTGCCACTTGCCGAAGTGTCCGGTGGCATAGCCGTTCTTCTGAAGCTCACGGGCGAGGACGGGTGCTCCGGGGTCGAGCCACTGGGCCATTCCGCGGTTGAGGTTGGACCGGCGGTTGTTGAGGTAGGAGGTGATGCGCCAGCGTTGCGGATACTGCCCGGTGGTGAGGGCGACGCGTGAGGGCGAGCAGATCGGAGAATTGACGTAGAAGTTGGTAAAGAGGATGCCCTCGGCGGCAAGGCGATCGATGTTTTCCGTTTTGACATGGTCCCCACGGAAGCAGGAGAGATCCGTCCAGCCCATGTCATCAATGAAGACCGTAACGATGTTGGGACGGACCGCAGCTTCGGAAAGAAGCGGAGCGCAGGCCGCAAGGATGAAGAGAATGCGTATCATGGTCTGGTTGAGCCGTTGTTGCCGCGCGCCTTATGCGCCTCCTGGAGGAGGAACTCGAGAGCCTCTTTTGAGGCGTCGTCATTCAGGAGGTTCTGCAGTTCGAACTGGTCCTCGGCAAGGTTGTAGAGAGCGAAGGGGTGCAGGGTTCCTTCGGTTGCGAACCGATGGTCGAGGAACAGTTTCCACTGGCCCTTGATGGGAGAGGCATTTGAGCGCACGGCGACAACCGCCCGCTTGTCGGACATCTTTTTCGACGCTTCAACATGGTCATTGGGAAAAATGGGAGCCCGCGGAGGGCTGTCCTGACCGCGGAGGGCCCGCAGCTGGGAAATGCTGTCCTCGGCTCCGATCTCCCCCTTCGAGAGCTCAGGCAGAGGCTTCTCGAGAATCTCTGCAAAAGTGGCAAACAGGTCGTTCAGGGCCAGAAGACGGTTGCTGGTTGCCCCGCGGGTGCGAGGGCGGCCATCCCCGATGTTCCCTGCAGGCCAGGAAGCAAAAAAGGGAATCCGGTGCCCTCCCTCGTAGGTGGAGCCCTTGTGGCTGCGGAGAGGGCCGGTTGCGGTCTTGGATCTGTTTTCCGCCCCATTGTCGCTGGCGAAGACAAAGAGGGTGTTGTCGAGGAGCCTGTGTCCGGGTCGCCTCGGGTCGTTGGTGCGTTGCAGGTAATCGAGGAGGAGACCAACCTGCACATCGTTTTCATGGACGAAATCGAGCCGCACGCCGCCTGTAGGGCTTCCGTCTACATTCCTGCTCGCCCCGGCCACTTTTCGTCCTGCAAGGGACTTGCAGGGCGTGTGCGGGGTGTGGTTGGCAGGGCTGGCGAAGTAGAGGAAAAAGGGTTTTTTTGCGGCCGTGGCACTCCGGAGGAACTCGAAGGACCGGGCATGAAGAACGGGCCCGATTTCGTCCAGGACGTAGGAGCCGTCAAGTTGCTTGCCCTTGCCGGTGGCCCCCACGATGCGGCGGTTGTGAATCCAGCCGGGTCCTCGTTTCTGTTCCGGGGTGTTGGGAGACTTGCCGCCCGGGCCGGAGGTGGGATGGCTCCGGGAGATTCCGTAAAAGAATTCGAACCCGTGATCGACTGGTCCGTCGGCGAGAGGCTTGGTGAGGTCCGCATCCTCCCACCCGTCCGCAACCGTTCCGTCCTTTCGCCGGTAGCTCAGGCCGAGGTGCCACTTGCCCACCATGCCGGTGCGGTATCCATGCTGGCGGAGAAAGGACGCCAGAGTGGGTCGGGATTTCTCGATCAGGGGGGGGCACTGGACGCCGAAGAGGACCCAGTGCTTGAGGGAGGTGCGCCAGCAGTAACGGCCGGTGAGCAGGGCGTAGCGGGATGTGCTGCACCTGCTGTGAGGGGAGTGGGCGTCCAGAAAGCGGATGCCCATGTTTGCGATCCGCTCCATGTTTGGGGTGTGCAACTGGCGGTCGTCCTTGTTGCCGGTCCAGTCGTGATAGACCGAGGTGTCCCCCATTCCCATGTCGTCGGCGAGGAAGATGATGATGTTCGGGCTGGCTGCCTGGGCGAGCGGCCCGGGCAGCAGGAGAAGGAGCAAGGAGAGGAAGGCCGGGTGGAGCGAGTGGGGCATGGGCGAAAAATGGTGGAGGGAGGGAATGAGACTTGCAAGTCGGGAGGCAGTGCGTCGAATTGCTGTCCTTAGCAATGCGGACTCTTGCGATCGGGGACATTCATGGATGCCTGGCCTCTCTGAAGGCTGTTTTGCGGGTTGCGGGCCTATCCCGGGGAGACACGGTCGTGACTCTTGGCGATTACGTTGACCGCGGCCCTGACTCCAGGGGGGTGATCGATTTTCTCATCGAGTTGCGGGAGCGCGTGAAAGTGGTGACCTTGATGGGGAATCACGAGATCCTCATGTTGAATGCGAGGGACTCGCGCGAGGATTTCAAACGATGGAAGGGATCGGGGATCGGAGGAGACGCAACCCTCCGCTCCTATGGTGGCGAGGATTGCCGGGTCGTCCCGCGGGAACACTGGCAGTTTATCGAAGAGGCCCTTCCGTTCTACGAGGAGCATTCGCACTTCTTCGTGCATGCCAACGCGGCGCCCGACTTGGAGTTGAAGGACCAGGATCCATTCATGTTGTTCTGGGAGAAGTTCCGACGGGTCCCTCCTCACCGGAATGGCAAGGTAATGGTGTGCGGGCATACCGCCCAGAAGAGCGGAGTTCCGGCCAACCTGGGCCACGCGGTCTGCATCGACACCTGGGCTTGCGGAGGACAGTGGTTGACGGCCCTTGATACAGGGAGTGGTGAATACTGGCAGTGCAATGAAGAGGGGGAGTGCCGGCGCAATGAGATCTCGGCGCACCTCACCCAGTGAAGGGGGGCTATTT
>CAWWCX010000112.1:0-10891 GCA_963935445.1 uncultured Roseibacillus sp. | reverse complement strand
CTCCCGCTGAGGAGGCAGCTCCCGCTGAGGAGGCAGCTCCCGCTGAGGAGGCAGCCCCCGCAGAAACTGCCCCTGCTGCAGAAGCTTCTCCTGAGCCTGCGGCTCCGGCCGCTGCCGATTCAGCCCCTGCTGAGCAGGCCTCCTCAGGAAGAGGCCCGCGGCGCCGCGACTCAGGCTTCGGTGGCCCTCCTCCTGCTACCGATGAGGATGGCAATGAACTGACGGAGAAAGTGGTATTCATCAACCGCTGCGCCAAGGTGGTAAAAGGGGGACGCCGGTTCAGCTTTTCCGCCCTGGTGGTTGCCGGCAATCGCGCTGGAAAGGTTGGTTACGGCTTTGGCAAGGCAAACGAGGTCGCGGAGTCAATCCGGAAGGCTGGAGATAACTCGAAGCGCAACCTGCAGGCGATGACGCTCGCCGACCATACCATTCCACACGAAATCTACGCTGAGTTCGGTGGAGGCAAGGTGCTTCTCAAGCCGGCTTCGCCCGGAACCGGGATTATCGCCGGAGGTGGCGTGCGCGCGGTGTGCGAAGCGGTCGGCATCAGGGACGTGCTCGGAAAGTCCCTTGGATCCAACAACCACGCCAATGTGGTCAAGGCCACGCTCAAGGCCCTCTCCCTCCTTCGTAATCGTGACGAGGTCATGACCCTGAGGGGCAAGAAGAAGGAGAAAGCCATCTAACTAAATACCATTGAGATAGCATGAATCTTCACGACTTGAAACCGAACCCCGGCGCGAAGCACCGCCGGAAGCGCCTCGGGTCAGGCGAAAGCTCCGGGTTGGGCAAGACCTCCGGCCGGGGACACAAAGGACAGAAGTCCCGGTCAGGTGGCGGCGTGCGCCCTGGATTTGAGGGTGGCCAGATGCCTTTGCATCGCCGGTTGCCCAAGAAGGGATTCAGTAATGTGCAGTTCCGCGACAAGATCGCCATTGTGAATCTTTCCCAGCTCAACGAAAAGTTTGAGGAGGGATCTACTGTGAACGAAAAGGCTCTTCGCGAGGCCGGCCTCGTCAAGGGGCAGTGCGACGCCATCAAGGTGCTCGGTCATGGTGAGCTCGACCGGAAGTTGGTTGTCGTGGTCGATGCCGCCAGCGCTTCTGCGCGGGCCAAAATTGAAGCGGCCGGAGGATCGGTCGAAACCGGTGCCTGACATCATCCCTTGGAGACAGGCCGCACTGATGGCCTTCTCCGCAGACCTACCTCAACCTCGACTCATCCGGTAAGAAATGATCTCGGCCTTTGCGAACATCTGGAAAGTCCCCGAACTCCGCGACCGCATCCTCTTTACGCTGGTCATGGTGGTGATTGTTCGCCTGGGTGTGGCGATCACTCTCCCGGGAGTGGATGCGAGTGTGATTGATCGTTGGTTGGAATGGCGGGTTGAGAACGACGAGGGAGGCAACGCCATCGGGGTGCTCCTCAACGTGTTTTCCGGGGGTGCCCTGCAGCAGTGCGGAATCTTCGCGTTGGGAATCATGCCCTACATCTCTGCATCCATCATGATGCAGCTGATGTCAGCGGTGGTGCCGAAACTGGCTAAGCTGCGTCGGGAGGAAGGTGGTCAGCAGAAGATCAATCAATACACCCGTTTCATTACGATTGTAATCGCGGTCGTGCAGGGATTCCTGCTGGCCCAGACTCTCCAGAACCCGGCATCCATTCCCTACATGGAAGGGATTGATCAGCATGGAGGGGGAGACCTGGTTCCCGGGGGAGGTTTTGGATTCACGATGCTCACGGTGCTCACGATCCTTGCGGGCACGATGCTTCTGATGTGGATTGGTGACCAGATCACCGAGCGTGGAATTGGAAACGGAATTTCGCTTATCATCTCGGTGAACATCATTGCCGCCTTGCCGGGAGCCCTGGTGCAGGCCTTCAACACCTATGTCCGGAGTGCAGAGGCCAATCCTTTCAAACCCATGGTCCTGGTGGGCCTCTTTGCTCTTCTTCTGGTGGTAATCGCTGCCGTGATCGCGATCACCCAGGCACAGCGCCGAATTGCGATTCAGTATGCGAAGCGTGTGCGTGGGAAGCAGCTCACAGGACAGCAGACCCAGTACCTTCCGCTCAAGGTCAACTACTCGGGGGTGATGCCCATTATCTTCGCGAGCGCCATTCTGTCTCTGCCCACCATGCTTCTCAGTTCGATCCCGGCCCTGAGTGATAAGGCATGGGTGGCTTGGCTGAACGAAACCCTTAATCCTCCGAGCATCTGGTATTTCATCATCTCGGGAGCGATGATTTTCTTCTTCAGCTACTTCTGGGTGGCTACGATGTTCCAGCCCAGTGAGATTGCGGAAAACCTGAAGCGGAGTGGCGGATATGTTCCCGGTGTGCGTCCGGGGAAGCCCACTGCGGAGTTCCTGGACTTCACGATGACGCGCCTGACTTTTGCGGGAGCGCTCTTCCTGACACTCGTCTACATCATGCCCATGCTGCTGACGATCACGCTGGATCTGAATTTTGTGGTGACCAGTTTCTTCGGAGGCACGAGCCTACTAATTCTGGTGGGGGTCCTCTTGGATATATTACGACAAACGGAGACTCACCTGCTTCAGCGCCACTACGATGGCTTCCTGCGTAAAGGTAAGATTCGGGGTCGGGGAGGACGTGTTCAGGGAACCGGTTCGGCGGCCACCAGTAGTGCCCTCGTCTATCTCTGGGCCTTTGCGGCCGTCCTGATTCTCCTCGCGATCGTGGCCTGGATCATGAATCGATGATTCCGTCGCGCTCCGGTGGCTGCTCCCACGATTGTCTTGCTCGGCCCACCGGCCTCAGGAAAAGGTACGCAGGGGCGTCTCCTGGCGGATACGCTGGAGCTCCCCTATTTCAGCACGGGCAGGCAATTGCGCCGGGAGTTGAAAGCGCGATCGGCAATTGGTCGGGAGGCTGAACCTTATCTGGAAGTCGGCCGCTATGTGCCCGATGAGCTGGTGCTTTCCCTGCTCATGAGCTGGCTTGAGAAGCACAAGGGAGGCTGGGTTCTCGATGGATTTCCCCGGACGGTTCCGCAATCTGAGGATTTTGACCGCTTTCTCGGAAGCAGACGGCAGAACCTGCGGGCGATTCTGCTCGAGGCCCCAGCGGACGAGTTGGAGCGCAGGGTGTCGGACCGCCGCGAATGCACGATGTGCTCGTGGACCGGCACAAGGACCCAAGCCCGGAAGTCCGGTGGGAGATGTCCCAGCTGCGGAGGTGAGCTGGGACAGCGGGACGACGATGAACTGGAAAACTTCAGACAGCGCCGAAAGGAGTTTGAAGAGTTGACCTTGCCGGTAGCTTCTTATTACGAACAATCTGATCGCCTTCTCCGGGTGTGTGGAACTGGTCGTCCGGAGGAAGTGTTCAGCAGGTTGCAATCCCATCTTGCCTGAGATATGGCCAAACGTCTCAAGATCCCGATCAAGAGTGAATCCGAGATCCGTAAGATGCGGAAGGCGGGAGAAGCGGCCAGTGAGGTCCTTCAGGCGACTGCCAAGTTCATCCAGCCTGGCCGGACGACCGGGGAGATTGATCAGCATGCTGCCGAACTCATTGCCGAACGGGGAGGTACGGCAACATTCCTCGGCTATCGCGGGTTCCCCGCAAACATCTGTATTTCCATCAACGAGGAAGTGGTCCATGGCATTGGAGGCACGCGCCGGGTCCAGCCGGGAGACCTTGTCAGTATAGATATCGGAGTTACCCTTGAGGGTTGGATCGGTGACAACGCCGTAACCGTGCCGGTGGGCCCTGTCTCTGAAGAGGATCGCCGCTTGCTGGCCGCTACGGAGCAGAGCCTCTTTGAGGCGATCGATCATGCCCGGGATGGCGCGTTACTGGCTGATCTCTGCGGAAGCGTGGAGGAGTATGTTGAAGGCCATGGATTTTCGGTGGTGCGGAAGTTGGTGGGTCACGGAGTAGGACGGAATTTGCACGAGAGACCCGAGGTGCCCAATTACCGACCGGAAGGAAAATCCCCCCGGCTCAGGGCGGGCATGATTCTTGCGATTGAGCCAATGGTGAATGCAGGCGTGGGCGACGTCGATTTTCTTGAGGACGGGTGGACCGTGGTGACCGCTGATCGTCGATCATCGGCCCATTTTGAGCATACCGTGCTGGTGACGACCGGGGATCCCGAGATTCTCACCTGGCGACCCCGTACGGCCCTGCCGGAGCAGCTCGGGGTGACCCTCTGACTGATTGCGTCGAGGAGCCTCGAACCTTCAGGAAGGGCTTCTTGCGGACAGGCTGGCCCGAGGACGCGAACGGACTCTGCGCGAGGCCCTTTCCGCAGGCTTTGACGGGCTGCCCAAGAGGGCGAGGGAGAAGTGTTCGTTTCCGAGAAGGACGGGGGAGCCGGTGCGGGATCAGGGCGACCAGATGGGCTTCTGGGTCTCCACCCGGCTGCTTACTCGAGTCTCATGATCCAGTCCGAAAGGTCGGCAACATCCTGAGGGCTCAAGGTGTAGGAAAAACTGGAAGGCATCCCGGAGTGCTTGGCATCGGATCGTTCCACAATGTCGCTTGTCTGCACCACGACGCGTTTGCCGTTGGGGAGATAGATCTCCAGCACCTGGGCGGTTTCTTCCTGAATCATGCCGAAAAGCTCTCGACCATCTTTCAGCTTGAGGCTGGTCTGCTGGAATCCCTCCACGATGTAGGCATCTGGCTCGAGAATGGACTTGATCACGTAGCTCAGATCCTGCCGCTTGCGGATTCCTACAAGATCGGGGCCGAGGACGATGCCCCTGCCGTGAACCTGATGACAGGCGAAGCAGGTTCCGCGTCCGAAGAAGAGTTCCTTTCCGCGTGCAGGGTCGGCCTTCGGCATGGCATTTGTAGCGGCAGCGATATTGGTTTTCCGCAGGCCAGTCTTGGTGAGAAACACTTGGTACATGGACTCTCCCCCGGAGCCCCCCTGCTTGTTGCCACCGAGTACGACTTCACCAGCCGGAACGGTGCGGCGATAGACCGAAAACGATTCACCGTTGCTCATGCGGACCACCATGGAAGTTTTTTCCATGCCGGCAACGAGGGCTTTAGGCGGCTCGGTGCGGCCATCATAGGCGAGATAGAGAGTGGCAGGCAAATTGATCTCGAAGTGGAGAAACTTCCCCTCCGAGCTGGACTTGTCGTCGTTGTGGGTGCGGATGTGCGTGGCTCCTGCAAGGGCTTCAGGAATCCCGGTGAAGGTGTAGTTGCGGTCCGCATAAACGAGGGTGCCACGTTGCAGGCTCTCAAGATACGCGCGATATGTGGAGGCGGATCCCTCGCCACGGATACCACGGACAAAGAGTCGGTCCCTCCATTCGGAGGCGCTGATCCTGTGTAAGAGGAGCGTTTCCACTTCGGAGAGTCGGCGTGCTCCCTTGAACACGGCGGCCTTGAGCGTAGCGCTGGTGGAGACCTTGAGCTCTCCATTTGCCTCAGAGGATTCAGGGGAAGGTTCGGTGCCGTCGAGGGTATAGCGGATTGTTCCGGGTATCGGAGAGGAGAACCGCACGAGGGTCGACTGCCGGAAATGCTCGTGCGTGGTAGAGAGGACCAGGCTTTTGAGTGGGTTGCTCTGGGCGGCGGTGCCATCCAGGAACTCATCCGCCCTCCGCTGCAAATCGCGGTCTCCCTCTTCCATCAGGCCCAGTGCGGCCATCCTTCGGATTCCGGGGCGCTTGTCCTCCAGAAGAGCCCGGCGCTTGTCCACGGGAAGCTGGCGGCGCATGACCTGCCAGTTGGTGTAATAGGCCACCCGGTCGGTCTCGTGGGCAACGGCATCGAGGATTGAAGTGCCATGTGTGCCCCAGCCAATCCGGTCGAGTGATTCCATCGCGGCCAGCCTGATGCGTGGCTCCTCGTCGGAGAGCAGTTCAATAAGCAGGGGGATGGCTTTTGTGACGCCATTCTCACCGAGGATACGTGTGGCCTGGACCCGGACATTCAACCTGTAGCTTGCCGGGGGGGAGCGCCACGCCGCCCCCTCGCGAGCTTGCCCCTTGGCAGGAGTGGCTCTCGATTTCTCCAGGGCGTCCCATTGGTCACCGGCGATTTTCGCGATTCCTCCGTGGCCTTGGTCACGGGACTTGTCGATGTGACCGACCGCCCACATGGCCCATGTCGCCTGAGTCTCGCTCAGTCTGCCCCATTGAAGTTCGGTCAGAAGGTCCTCACGGACGGCTTCTCCGCGGCGGATGAGCTCATCCTGGGCATGAACGCGCCAGACGTGGAGGTTGGAACCGAGGTCTTCAAGTAACTCCTCGAGACTCCAGCTCTTCAGGTCTCTTGTTCGTTTTTCGGTATCCCATGTGGTCCGCGGGAGCAGCGGCGATTCCTGATGGATCAAGCGGAACACGCGTCCCTGGTATTTTGCGTTTTCCTCTGCGGTCCATTTTTCCTTTGGCACATACTCTGTGCCGTAAACAGATCCCCACCCGGCGATATAGAGGGCTCCATCGGGGCCGATCTCAATGTCCGTCGGGCGAAAAAGCGACCGCCCCTTGGCTCCCTTGTAGCCGAGGTCTCCTCCACGAGTTGCGCCGCCGTCGACTATCTTGCGCTTGGTTTCTGCTGGCACCTGCAAGGCTCCAAGCCATTTGGGATTGTAGAGGAAGATGCAGTTGTTGGTCCAGTCTGCGATCAGGTAGCGATTGCGGTATTTTTCCGGAAAGTGACTTGAGCTGTAAAAGGCAACACCCGTCCCGGAGCCGCTTACGCTTGGAAAGAGATCCGACGAAGGAGCGACAGCAATGTGTTTCCCCATCCAGTCAAATTTCCACGGGTGGCGCATGGAGTAGTGACCGTGGCGGATCGGCATGAAGATGCGCTCACCAGGTTGCCCCGGATCGTTGTCGGTGGCCAGCCAGTTAAAGCCGCTGTCCATGCACATGTCCCAGGGGTTACGCATTCCGCGAGCAAATAATTCGAGGTCGTGCCCCCCGGGACGGCATCGGAAGATGCCGCCTTCCATCTCCCGCTTGTTCATGGGATGGTAGCTCTTTGGGTAGGTGTCTTTCGTATAAATCCGGGTGAGAGGATATTGTGTGTTGTCATCCGACTTGATGCCCTGCAGATCACGAATCGGCTTCGGAGCGTTCGGCTTTACCCAGGTGTTCCCCATGGTGAAATAAAGCCATCCATCGGGTCCCCAGTTGAGGCCGTGGATGCTGTGCCGCAGGTTGTTGAGGCCCGTATAGATGATCTGGTATTCATCGGCGATATCGTCTCCGTCGGTGTCGCGCAGCACGGTGAGCTCGGGGGCGTTGGCTACCCACAATTCGTTGCCTTTCCAGGCCATTGCCTGAACGCAGTTGAGACCCTCGGCAAACGTTTTCACGGTCTCTGCAATCCCATCCCCGTTCTCATCGATCAGGATCTTGATGTAGTCGGTCGGGGAATCCTCCCTTGGGTGGCGGTATTGGGGGCCAGCCCCGACATAGAGTCGCCCCTTGTGGTCAAAGCAGAGGGAAGAAGGATTGATGATGTGGGGCTCCTTGACGAAGAAATTGATTGCGAAGCCCTCCTCGACGGCTGGAAGAGCGTCCTTGTCGAGTTCGGCAAGTCCTTGGCCGCCGAGCCAGAGCATGAGGAGAGAAGGAGTGAAAATTCGGTTCGCGGTCATATCTGATGCAAATTAGGAATCCTTTTCGTTCCGGCTGTCAGGATAGAAGATATCCCCATCATCGATGTCGGGGATTCCGACCACCAGAATGCGCATCTTGCCTGTAGCCCCGTGGATGACACCGGGTGGAATATGAATCATCGTCCCGGGGCGAACGCTTTGTTCCTTGCCATCAAGGGAGACGGTTCCTCCTCCCTCGAGAACGTAATAGAGTTCGGTGGTGCGTTTGTGGTAGTGCGGCCTGGCTCCGTCGATGTCCACGGCGTGGGCCCAGGCGGCCAGGCCCTTGTCCCCCTTGCTCAGGAGGCGATAGCGCAAGCCACAGGCGCTTTTTTCCCGTGGGGCATCGTCCTCATGGCGGATAATGAGATTCCCTGGAAGGGAGGGAGAGGGGTTATCAGCCATCAACCTATTGCAATCGGCGGGAGCCAGCTCGTCGACTCCGAAATTGCCGCAGGGCGTGACCCGGTGAGGTGACTCGTGCCTCGCCTAGCGGCGGATGGTGGCGAGACGGTACTTCATGATCGCGTCCGTGATGGCAGTTGCAAGAGTGCGCTGGTAGGTCAGGCCTGCGATCAGACGAGCTTCGTAGGAATGACTCATGAAACCGCCTTCGAGGAGAATGGCAGGGTGCCGCACACCTGTGAGAACACTGAAGCGTGCGCGGCGAATGCCCCGGTCGGGTCGACCGGTCTTAAGGAGGCACGTGCTGTGCACAGCGGTTGCAAGGGCGATGTTGGCGGAGTCCTGACCGTTGCCCTTACGCAGTTGAAAATCGTCCTCGCGGACTCCGCGGCCGTAGTGAGCGACTCCGGCGGGAGAGAGAGTGAAAGTCTCAATGCCCTCTGCCCTGCCACGGCCACCCGAATTGAAGTGAATGCTGATGAAAATCGCATTCTGATAGCGGTTCGCAAGCTCGACGCGCTCGGGAAGGGAGAGGGCGCGGTCAGAATTGCGGGTCATCACGACCTTGAAGCGCCGTGCTTCGAGCTGTTGTTTGACCATGCGTGCAACCGCGAGGTTGTAGTTCTTCTCCAACCCGTGGCGATTGACCGCTCCGGGGTCGTTGCCACCGTGGCCGGGATCGATGATCACGGTGTCGAACGGAGTAGAGTTGCGGATGTAGGATGGCCGAAGAACGGGGTCGACCAGTTTGCTGAGATCGATTCGGGAAACAAGGTAGCGCCCCTTGTGCGGAAGAACCTTGAAGCTGAACACGAACTTCACGTTGTTCATGAAGACTTCCTGGCCCCCAAGGGTGAACTTGATCTTGACGGCCCGGTTTTCCAGTTCGAGAAACGGGCCCTTCACCTTCATGGACTGGAAGCCGTAGAAATTCTTGATGCTGCGGACAGTGACGTAGTCGTGCCCGTTGTGTCGCACAGTTTCCCATCCGGTTGCTGCTCCGGTGGCCGGGAGGGCGCAGAGCAAGAGCCCTCCGAGGAGAATGAGGGTTGTTCTGAGCAGGGGACGGGAGACCAGGTGCATCGTCGTAGGGGGCTACTGGTGAAGAGATCTCGCAGGCGCCTGAAACGGGCGAAGGCGGGCGGGAAGGGTGGCCCCAAACGGGAACTCCCGCAATTAGAAACCTTCTCGCCTCAGAAAGCTTCTGGACAGGGGAGGAAGGTGCCCTTAGGCCTCGGGGAGAGGTGGAACCCGAAGTCACAGGAAACTACCGGGCCCAGTGGGGAGAGGGACCTGTCTGGTGGCAGGGGCGCCTCTACTATGTTGATATAGAGAGCGGCAGAGTGCTGGCCTACGATCCTTGTGGAGGGGCGGAACAGTACTGGGAAACCGGTGAGCGGGTGGGAACGGTCGTGCCCCGCGACGGAGGTGGACTCCTAATTGCGGGAGATTCGGGATTTGGCCTTCTTGACACGGAGAGCGGAACGGTAACCCCGCTGGGGGACCCCGAGGAAGATCGGCCTGCCAACCGGTTTAATGATGGGAAGTGTTCGCCGGATGGTCGCTTTTTCGCGGGTTCGATCAGCTTGGAAAAACGGGAGGGAGAAGCTGCGCTCTACAGGCTTGATCCCGATGGGAAGATCAGCCGGGTTCTGGACGGGGTGACCAATTCGAACGGACTGGCTTGGACTGCGGACGGGGGGACCCTGTTTTACATTGATACTCCACGCCTTGCGGTAATGGCTTTCGATTACGAAGCGGGGACGGGAGAACTGCGCAACAGACGGACAGCGTTCTCGACCCGTAACCGGGTCCCCGGGGTCCCTGATGGAATGACCATCGACAGCGAGGGCAACCTTTGGATCGCCTTTTGTCATGGTGGCTGTGTGGTCTGTTTTGACCAGCAGGGTTCGGAGCTGCACAGGATCAGTTTTCCGTGCCGGGAAGTGACGGCTCCCGCCTTTGGTGGCGAACAGCTTGGAGATCTCTACGTGACTACGGGCCAGCCGCGGGAAAAGGTGGAGGATGATGCTGGTCGCCTGTTCGTAGTGAATGGTCTGGGGGTCCGCGGAGTAGCAGCGCATGCCTTCATGGACCAGATGGCTTCGACACAGTGAGCGGAAGGTCCATCAGGATCGGGCGGTGATCAGATGCGACCCGTTCGTCGTGAACCTGTGTGAGTGGAGGGACCTTGTACGAGATTCCGCGAGTTGCGAAGTAGTCGATTTCTATCGTGGGTGCCGGTGACGGGAAGGTGTTCCCGTTGTTCTTCTTGGCGAGAAACATGAAGCCCGCTTTTTTGAGCTGAATGAGGGAGGCTGCCCCCGGTTCGGCATTGAAGTCACCAGCGAGGACAATGGGATTCTTGCGCTCCGTCAGTCCCCTGATGAGGTCGTTGGCCTGAGCGAGGCGGAAGGGTTCCTTTGTCCAGTCGTTGTGAATACTCACGAAGGAGAGAGGGGGGGCGGACTTGGCCGGCCGGACGATGACCTCAAGAGCGCAACGGGGTTCTGCCCCAGGGGCCAATTGATGGCGGATCACCTTTTCGACCGGGAAGCGGGACAGGACCGCCATTCCGTAAAGTCCTCCCTGGAAGCCCATGAACTGGCCAAACCGGTGATGCATGCCAAGGAGTTTTCCGAGGGCAGCGGCCTGGTCGACCTTTCCGGAGCGGGAGCAGCCACGATCGACCTCCTGCAGGGCTATCAGATCTGGATTGAGCTTGCGAAGCACTGCGGCGACGCGCTCCAGGTCGACCCTGTTGTCCATTCCCCGGCCGTGCTTGATATTGTAGGCCGCCAGGCGAATGGTCGTAGACTGCTCTCCATCCGCAGCGAAAGAGGACTGCGCTGCGGTGAGGAAGGAAATGAAGATGAAAGCTAG
>CAWWCX010000111.1:0-10922 GCA_963935445.1 uncultured Roseibacillus sp. | reverse complement strand
ATCTAGTACGGTCTCGTGGGCTCGGAGATGTGTATAAGAGACAGGTCCCGATCAGTGGCCCCAGACCGAGCCTGCGAAACCCTTCGGAGAACGCCTCGCCATCCGAAATGGTGTAGGCATCCACCAGGACAACCATGTGCCCGTGAAATGCGAAGTGCATGTTCCCAAGGGGCCGACCGGTTCGCGTCTTCCAATACATCCATGGCCTGCGACTCAACCGCCCCAGGATCCAGCTGTCGATGTTGCCCCCGTAGTTCTGACGCATGTCGATGATAAGCCCCTTCCGATTGAAGACCGGATAGTAGCCCTTCACGAATTCCGCGTAGTTGGAGGCGGACATCGCCCGCATGTGAAAGTAGCCAATATCACCTCCGCTCTTTTCTTCGGTCTCCAGTCGGCGGGTGTATTCCCAGTTGCTTGTCTTCAACGAGCGAAACCCACTCACCGAGAGCGGCTCAACGATCGACTTCCTGGTTCCACCCACCCCGATCCGACGGGACTCGAGAAGCACCTTCCGGCCCGCCTTGTTCTTCAGAAGCTCGCCGATTTCTCGGGCTGAGGTCGCGGCCACCCCGTCGACAGCCACAATTACATCGCCCACCCTCATGTCCACCCCGGGCCTGAGAAGGGGGCCGACCTCGGCGGGATAATCGGGATCCGTCTCATAGAGTTTATCGATCCGGAACCCTTCTTCCAACCGGGACAACTGCGCTCCAAGGTAGCCGAGGGTCGCTCCATCGGTCGCATCACGTATGTCCCCCGAGTAGATATCCGTATGCATCGCTGAAAGTTCCCCCACCATCTGCCCGATCAGGTCATCCAGTTCCCAGCGCGTGGTCAGTCGTGGAAGAAGGACTTCATGCTTGCGACGGGCCGCCTCCCAGTCGACCCGGTGCATCCTCGGGTCATAGAAGTAATCCCGCTGCATCCGCCAGGCGTCGACAAACATCTGGCGCCATTCCTCCGCCGGGCTCACATTCAGCGAAAGCCCACTCAACCCGACCTTGGCCCGGGTGAGACTCGAGGGCGGCTTGCCATTGGCGGAAAACACGTAAAAGCTGTCTCCCTTGCGTGCCAGGCAGGTCGTCCCACTTCCCGACAACTCATATCCCCTCACGTCGCTCATGACCGTCGTCCACTTGTGTGCAGCTGGATCGTTGGTGATGGGAAAGGAGACCAGGGACCATTTGCGGCTTAGTGAGAGCGAGGAATAGAGGCAGTAGAGATAACCGCGCGCGACCCCAAGGTAGCGATAATTACTCGCTTCCACGGGGGCCACTACCAGACGCCCCTGAATCCCCTCCAACCGGACCCCTGTCTTCTGCTCTTCACCCTGACTCCCGGGAGACTCTCCCTCGCCTCCGGGTCGGAAGGGCGAACGCTGGCCACCCACGAGATCGAGGGCGAAGATGCCGGTCGTCCTGTCCAGCAGAGGCTCGGGCTGCCTCGCTCCCCAGGGCGATCCCTGGACCGAACGGAAAGTGCGGTCCGAAAGGAAGTAAAGCCACTTTCCGGACGCTCCGAAGGCAGGGCTGTAGCTGTCCAGTCGGGCCGTGGTCACGGGGACTGGCTTTCCCTTGTTCTCGGTATCGTAGAGAAAGATCCGCCTGGTCTGGTTCTCCATCGCATCCACGAAGGCGATCCAACGACTGTCCGGCGACCACGTGAGATCAATATAATCCCACTCATTCCCTTCCCGGGAGCGCGCAACCTCCCACTCCTCTCCCGTTGCCAGTTCGCGCATCCAGAGCACCTGGTTGCGATCCGTATGGGCGAGCAACCTGCCATTCGGCGAGGGGATCCCATCGTGGCGCATCGTCGTCCCCCGCGTGGTAATCTGCTCCGGTTCACCCAAGCCATCCGCAGCCTGCCGCCAGAACTCCATCTCTCCACTCTGATCGGAAAGATAGAAGACATCCCTGGTTCCCGGCAGGAAACGAAGGTCACGCGTACGACTCTGCGTCTTCTGGGTTAATTGCACCACCCGCCCGGGCCTTACCGGCACAACGTATCCCTGGCCCCGGATCGTCAATCCCACGTGCTTGCCATCGGGCGAGAGAAACCAGGAATTCAGATAGGACAACGGATTGCTGACCCACCGCTCCCGCTTCTGGTCAAAGTCCGAGGCCAGTCGAATATCCATCTTGCGCGCGACATCCCTGTTTACATCGTAAACCCAGAGGTCTGCCTGGTTTCGGAACACGATCCGTCCTGCATGCATTGATGGCTCCAGCACATCCCATCCCGCAAAGTCCGTGTGCTGCCGGAGCTCTTTTCCTTCATGGTCCATCGACCACAGGTTCATCGTGCCGTCACGGTCGCTCACAAAAAAAAGACGATCCTTCCACAGCATGGGAGCGCGGCTCGTGCCGTCAAAATCAGCCGTCAGGGGCACGGCCTCCGGATCACTCTCCCGGTAGCGCCAGAGATTCTCGATCAACCCTCCCCGGTAACGCTTGGCGAAGCTTCCCTGCCGCGGAAGCCGTGTGAAGAAGAGTGTCCTGCCATCGTCTGCAAACTCACCATCACTCGCCTGCTCAAGAGGAACAACCCGGCGCTTTCCGCTTTCGATGTCGAGAACCGCCAACTGGTGCGTGTCGCGCCGCGCGAAATACCAGGTTGCATAAACGAGTTCGGAATTCGACCTCCAGGAGACCGCCCGCGGGCCCCTGCGCCCACTCACTCCCTCATAGGTCAGGCGGGTGGGCCGGCCTCCTTCCAGGGGCATGAGATAAATCTCGTGCGTTCCATCATAGGATGCGGTGAAGGCAACGGTCCTGCCATCGGGAGAGATGCAGGGATAACGCTCCCGCTCCAAGTGCGTGGTCAACCGCTGTGCCGTGCCCCCTTCAAGCGGCACTTTCCAGAGGTCACTTTCGGCATAAAACACGACAGTGTCCCCGTGTAGAGCCGGCTGCCGGTAGTAGCCCAGCAGGCCATCCGCTCCGAACGCGGGCAGGGTGTGCAGCAGAATCGCCGCGAGCGCAACTTGTCTCATGAAGGGTGAAGGAACACCGGCATTCTCGCTCAAATGCCCTGCCATTCAAAGAACATTTCGGACAGTGCCGGGGCTGCCATCCACGGTACGGAACAATGCCGTTGCGCCTCGAGAAAACGGTCGCAGGTCTGCACCGGATAGCCGTTTGAGTCGATACCGCTGCACAACTTTGCTTTTCCTCCGGGGTTTATGTGCTATCCCAACCCCGAAATGAACGTGATGAGAACCCCCTGTATCCTTCTGCTCCTCGTGGCCTTCGCTGTCCCATCAGGGGCCAGCGTCACTTTCAACAAGGACATTGCACCTCTGGTGCACCAGAACTGCACCAGCTGCCACCGCCCGGGACAATCCGGCCCCTTCCCGTTGATCACCTACCGGGATGTCAAGAAACGGGCTCTTACCATCGAAGAGGTGCTTATCGACCGCTACATGCCGCCCTGGAAGCCGGTCAATGACAACATTCACTACGCCAACGACCGGAAACTCAGTGAACAGGAGATCGACCTCTTCAGTAACTGGGTGGAAGCCGGAACCCCCGAGGGAGACCCCGGGAGTGCACCCGAGCCACCAAACTACCCGAGCGGCTGGTATCTCGGGAAACCGGACCTCGTGGTCAAGATGCAGGGGACGTTCGAGGTCCCTGCCGAAGGAAGGGATATCTACCGCTCCTTCGTCTTCCCCCTGCAACTCCCAGAGGACAAGTGGGTCAAGGCCGTCGAACTCAGGCCCAAGGCCAAGTCCGCGGTCCACCATGCACTCTTCTTCATTGATTCCAACGGGGCGGCCCGGAAACTGGATGGCCGGGACGGCAAGGCCGGAATCAGCGGCATGGGATTCCTCCGGCAGGCGGGTGGGATCACTGATCCCGCAGCTGCCTTCGGCGGAGGCAATGGGGGACTGGGAGGTCACGTTCCCGGGGCGACCCCTGCAAAGCTCCCCGGCGATCTCGCCATGTTCCTTCCCAAGGGTTCGGATGTGATCATGCAGACCCACTTTCACCCGTCAGGCAAAAAGGAAGTCGAGGAAGCCGAGCTGGCCCTCTATTTCGCAAAGAAGGCTCCCGAGGTGAACCTCGTCCCGATCCAGATCCCCCCTTTCTTTGGCGCGACCAAGGCCATCAACATCCCCGCCGGGGAGCAGAACTATGTGGTCGAGGACAGCATTACGCTTCCCGTGCCGGTCAAGGCTGTCTCGGTGGGAGGCCACGCCCACTACATCTGCCGCACCATGTCGATGACCGCCACCCTCCCGGACGGCAGGAAGATCACCCTGATGAACATCGACGACTGGGATCTCGACTGGCAGGACCGTTACCAGTTCAAGGAGCCGCTCGATCTCCCGGCCGGAACGGTCCTGAAGACCCGTCTGGTCTACGACAACTCTGCCAGTAACCCTGAGAACCCGAACAGCCCCCCCCGCCGGATTACCTGGGGCCAGGAATCCGATGACGAAATGGGAAGCGTTACCCTCATTGTCGTGCCGGAGGACAACAGCAAGATTCAGACTATTGCGAACGCCCAGCGCAACCAGCTTATCAGCGGCGCAGCTCAGGCCATCCAGCAGGCGAGAAAGACCCTGCTCAACGTCAAGAACTACGACGATAACAAAGATGGTCTCGTTCAATATGAAGAAGTCCCGGGCCGCATGCGTTCCCGGATCTTCTCCCGCTTCGATACCAACAAGAACAAGGTCCTCGAGCAGGAAGAGCAGGTAGCGGTACAGAAATACCTCGACTCCTTCCTCGGAGGCTTCCGCCGGCGCTAGCCAGCGCTTTGTATCATGCGACTGCTTACGGGTCTCTCCCTGTCCTGCCTGCTCTGCCTCAGCCTCACGTTAGGGGGTGAGGCAGAAAAGAGCCGGGGGCCTTTCTCTCTTAACGGTCTCAAGCTGGTTGACATCACGGGGGCGGTTCACGAACCGGCGAAGTCAGCAAGAACTGTCGCCGCCGTCTTTGTATACGTCGACACCACCTGTCCCATCGCAAACTTCTACCAGCCCAGCCTGCGCCGCCTCGCACGGACCTTTGAACCCCGGGGCATACGGTTCTTTCAGCTTCACCCGGATCCGGATGGGGAAAAAGAGGAGCTCACCCGGCATGCCGGGGAGTTCGAGGTCATCAGCCCGGTGATCCTCGACAACAAGCAGCACTACGCGCGGCTTCACAAAGCCAAGGTGACCCCGGAAGCGCATGTCTACCTCCGGGATGGAACCTGTGTCTACCGCGGGCGTATCGACGATACCTATGCGACCTACGGGAAGCGACGCCCCGAGCCAACGACCCGCGACCTTGAGGCCGCCATCAACGCAATCCTGAGCGGCAAGAAGGTGGCCAACCCGGTGACGAAGGCCATCGGTTGTCAGATCCTGATCGAGCCGTAGGCTACAGCAGGAACGCGCGACTCTCGAGGGCCGGTCAACGCCGGGGGTCCAGTAACCCGGCGCAGTCCCGAATCTGGAGGCCCGCCCATCTTGCGAATCCCGTCTCCCCTATTCCTTGGGCAGGACCCAGATATTCCGGTAAAACACCGGGTTACCATGGTTCTGGAGGAAAATCGGACCACCGACGTCCGGCTTCAGAGGCCCGTGCACGGGCGCGGCAGTCGTATGAGTCTTGCCCATTTCCTGGTCCTCGTGAACGACCACCCCGTTCAGCCTGACAGTCATGCGCGGCCAGGCCGTGCGCTTGCCGTCCTTGTCGAACTTGGCGTGCGTATATTCCACATCGTAGGTCTGCCAACTCAGCGGGGGCAGACACATGTTCAACTTGGCGGGAGCGATCGAGTAGATTCCACCGCACTCGTTCATGAGACCTTCCAACCCGAAGGAATCAAGAACCTGGGTTTCCCAGCGACCCTGATAGTAGACTCCGCTGTTGCCGCGGCCCTGCGAGCGGGAATGAGGACGGTAAGGCGTACGGAACTCCACGTGGATCGTGCAGTCCCGGAAGAGCTTGGTGCTGATCGCATTCGTCGCTCCCAGGAGGCCATCGGTGATCTTACCGTTCTTCCAGTGATCGACATTGCTGCCGTCAAAAAGGACTACTGCTCCCTTGGGAGCCTTTGCCCCAAGAGTTGGACTCTTACGCTCCACCCTCTTGAGAGACATCTCCCCCCCACTCTTGGCCTTCAGGTTGAATACTCCATTGGCAATCTCGCCGCTGTATTCCTTGTGCCCTTCCGGTGGGAACTTGCGGGTGGCGCTGAACTCCGTGCCCCCGCCGGCCATGTAGCGCTTCTTTCCCTCAGCCGGAGCAAAGGAGGCGCTGCCACCGTTCCGCTTTCCGTCCAGGAGGCTCTTGCCCTTGCCATCCCATCCCGCGCCCGGCAGGCCACCCGGATAAAGAACGGCATGGAAGTGCCCGTTTCCCAGCGCGATGACCTGGGCCCCGATCCCCTTCGCGGCATACTCGCCCTGGATTCCAAAGTCCGGGTCCTCCTGAGCCGCCTTTCCGGCGTCCGTCCATACTTTATTGTTATCGGCTGCGTTGCTGGGAGTGAGGGCCGACCAGGCAAATACCGCGAGGGCGGAGACGAAGAGTGGAGTAGTCGTTTTCATGAGTGGTTCTGTTCGGTCCGGATCAAGCCGTACCAACAAGATCTCGGAAAGTCCTAATTCGGGGTCAGCTCCGCGCAGATCACCCTTCCATGCGACCCGGGCCGCAGTAGACCCGCCCGCTGTTCGAAAACGGGCGCGCCCAGCCCTTGTCGTCCTGCGGAAACCTCCAGCGCTTCAAGCGCTGACTCCTTACCGCACGGTCAACGCCCACCATATCCCCAGGCCCGGAGGCCCAGACCTTTTCTCACCCCAGTCGCCTGGATGGCTCCGCGCGCCAGAGAAAACGGAGAAGACAGGGACGCCGATCTTCCCGGCGTTGTCTTCTCCGTAGGCAGTTACCCGGAACAGCCGGGCAAAGGAAAGGGGCTGCGCAATTAATGGAAGGCCTTGACGGCTTCCTCAGCCTTGGCGACATCCTGCTGGGCTGCGTCGATCTCCTTTTTGAATCCCTCAAACTTCTTGGTATTCTCCTCGGTCCGCTTCGGCCTCGTCTCCAGCCACTCGTTGAGGGGCTTCATCGCCTCCTTCATTTTTTCCTCCGCAGCCCGGAGGTCTGCGATGGCTTCCTTGTAAGCCTCCGCCTTGTCGGGGTTGGCCTTGATAAAGTCCTCGATACCACCGGGGCTCATTCTCATGATCCCCTTGAACTCCTCGATGAAGGAGGACGGCGTCTTGTCCCGGCCAGCACCGAGCTGCCCCAGCTTGGTTTCACCATCATTATCAAGGACCACGTAAGTCGGGTATCCACGGACACCGAACTTCTGCTGCAGCTCCTTGTTCCGAGCCACGTATTTTTCCGGCACGATCGACTTGTCATTGGGGAAATCGAGCGTGACCAGGACCACGTTCTCCTCCGCGTAGGATTTCCACTCTTCCCCGGCAAACACATTCTTATCCATCAACTTGCACCATCCGCACCAGTCCGACCCGGTGAAGTTGAGCAGGAGAGGGACTTCCTTCTCACCCGCCAGCTTGACCGCAGCCTCATAATCCATGGTCCATGCACCCACCTTGGCACCTTCCAGGGCGACCTCGTCAGCTGCCTGCGCACTCAGGGCCAGGGCGCCCACCATCAGGCCCGTCATTGTCTTCTTCAAAAGGTTCATGCTCTCGATATTGGTTTCAATACTTGTAAGACGGAGCACAGTGCCCGGTTATTCCCGAAAAGTTCACTCTGCCGCCTATTGGGGCGTTACGCCGGGACCCCCTCCCTTGCAAGCCCTAACTTCCCTCCGGGACAACCGGAGACAGACGCCTCGTTGAAAACCCCCGACAACCGGGCCGAAACACGCGCATCACTCCTTGCCGTTCAGCGTGAAGAGATAGGCGAACAGGTCAGCGAGCTCCTCTTCCGAGAAATCCTGCGCAGTCGGAGGCATCAAACTTCCGATCTTCTCCTGCTTCGCAATCCCTTCCCGGGCAATCTCGTGCAGGGTATTGGTGGCGAAATCACGCAGCAGGAGAACATCCTCCTCCCGGCTGGCCTGGATGTAGCCCTGTTGTACTCCGCCATCCTTGGCAATGACTCGGCTCAGCACATACCCCTCCTTCACCTGCTGCCGCGGCCAGAGCACCTCCGTCACGATCCGGTCGGGCAGAAGTCCACTTCCCACCGCACTCAGGTCCGGCCCGATCACGCCCCCACTTTCCCCCACCTTGTGGCAGGCCGCGCAACCGGCCCGCGACGAGGCAAAGAGAGCCCTGCCCCGTTCACGACTGCCCCGCGCAGCTGCTTTCACGAGTTCCTTCACTCTTCCTTCGTCGTAGTTTGATCCCCCTTCCAGGCCTGCCAGCCTGTCGAGCGTGGCACCAAGCACTTCGTCCACAAAACCGGTTGCCACCCAGGCCTGCCGCAGGCGTTCGCCCTGGTCGCGATTCACGGCCTTGGCCGAAAGCTCTCCAGCCAGCAAGGCGGGGGCTCCTTCCCGGCCCGCGAAGTCACTCAAAATGGTCGCGATCTTCCCCGTATCCTTCAGCTCCTGCAGGATGGTCGCCGCACCACGCGCACCTTTCCCCGCATCCAGTTCGAGGATGGCCGCAAGCGCCGCAGGCTGGATATCGCCTCCTGATCCAACCGCCTCCTGCAGCAACTCAATCGTCTTCCCGCTGCCTAGTGAACCCAGGGCCCGGAGAGCGGCCTCGCGGAGTTGCGCGGGAACCGCCGGGTCACGGGCGATCTTCACTACCGGGTTGTAGAGCTCCATCACCTTCCAGCGGGCGGCAAGTTCCACCGCCGCCACCCGCTCCTCCGTCCGAGGATGCCGCAGGGCCCGGCCGAGGGGCGGCATCACATCAAACCTAGGACGGTCATGTTCCTTCAGCATACGCAACAGGCCCGCACTGGGCCGATCCGTCTGGAGAACGGCGCGCAAGTCATCCTCTGTCCCTCCAGCCACGAGGGTGAGAGCAAGGGCTTCCCGGGCCGGACCCGCTACTTCGCCCGAGCCCACGAGCTTGCGAATCTCCTCGAGCACGCCCTTCGACCCCGACGAACCAAGCACCGCCGCAAGGCCACGGCGCGCACCGGAGAAGTCGAGCTGGCCTGCACGCAGGGCCGGCAGCCAGTGGCGCTTGCTGTGATGCACTGCCTGCGAGAAGGCATAATCGATCCAACGGTCCCGCTTCGATTCCGCGGCAGCAGCGGATACGAGAACCGCCTGCGGGGCTTCGAGCTGTCCTGCGGCCAGGACCGCCTCCATCCGCACAAGGGGATGAGAATCGCGGGCGGCGCTCACCAGAAGGTCCTGCGCTTCCTTCAGCTTCGTGCTCCAACGGCCTGCTACCCGCGCACCGTAGGCACGGGCCCGGTGATCCGGAGACGCCAGCAGACGCTTGAGGACCAGCCCATCAGGCTGCTCCAGCCACTCCAGCGCACTCACGGCCTCGAGAATGTCGCGCCCATCTTCCCCGGACTGAATCCCGGCACTCCACTCACGCAGAGCGGACACGACCTCTGCGCCCTTGTGGCCGGCCAGCACCTGCTTGGCCTTGAGACGGGTCCAGCGCTCCTGCGACCCCAGCAACTCTACCAGCTTCTTCACCCCGGCCCCCACCAACTCAGGCGGCTTGAGGGCCCCACTCTTGGGCGTCACACGCCAGATTCTCCCGTGCGTCTTGTCCCGCTGCGGATGACGATAAAAGTCATCCTGGTGACAGGTGATCGGATTATACCAGTCCACCACATAGATGGCCCCGTCCGGGCCCATCTTGACATCGATGGGGCGGAAGTTCCGATGCTTCGAACGCAGGAGCGGGCTCTTCCATTCCAGTTTAAATCCGGCTCCTTCCTCGCTCGTCTGAAAGCGGCTCACCTGGTTCTTCTTGTAGTCTCCAATCACGAACTGCCCCTGCAACTCACCGGGCAGGTTGCCCGCCCCCAGACATTCGATTCCACAATAGCCACCTGGATTTCCGATCCGCGGCAGGCGCAGGCGCCGCTTGGCCGGAATGGAGGCCGGAGTCAGAAAGGACACGCCCCCCGCGCCATCGATCACAAAGGACTGTCCAAAGTCGTCAAAGGCAATTCCCCACGGGTTTCCCGGCCCCATGAAGTCGTCGAGAAGCGGGTCCAGCCGAAGCTCATTCGGACGCAACCGGTAGACCCCGGCCTGGAAGAGCGACGACACTCCAAAGGGCGTTTCCACCCGCGATTCAATCCCGTCACCCTGACACCACCACAATTCCCCACCCGGGCTCCACACGAACGAGTTGCTCGTCTGGTGGGAATCCCCGTTGCCAAACCCGGTCAATAGCGCAATGCGCTCATCCGCGACTCCATCCCCGTCCGTATCGCGCAAGGTCAGCAATTCCGGGCCCTGTCCTATGTAGACGCAGTCCGGCCCAACCTCCATGCCCGTCGGAATAAGCAGACCCTCCGCGAACACCGTCGACTCATCCGCCCTGCCATCCTGATCCGTGTCGCGCAGAGCAATCACTCGATCGTAGCCCCGAACCCCCGGCTCCACCTGCGGATAGACATCCGAACAAGCCACGTACATCCGGCCGCTTGCATCCCAGCGCAGCGAAAGCGGATTGCGCACACCGTGCGACTCATCCGCAAAGAGATTCACCTCGAACCCCTCCAGGACCTCGAATGAAGCCAGCTCCCTGGCCACACTTGCCTCCTTGGAACCAGTCAACCTGGGTGCGACTGGCGGCGTCCAGGGTTTACCGGCCAGAATGGCCTTCTCAACTTCTTCGATCAGGTTCGGATAGGTCGCCCATTCTTCCTGGATCGAGGGAAGTCCATGGGAGGCCTTGGAAAAGATCCTCTTGCTGTCATCCCCGAAAATGCACTTCCAGTTGGCGGGTCTCCAGTATTCATACCTGTCTCTTATACACATCTGACGCTGCCGACGATATGCAGTGT
>CAWWCX010000110.1:0-10951 GCA_963935445.1 uncultured Roseibacillus sp. | reverse complement strand
GGTCAGGAAAGAGGTCCTCTGGTGGAAAATATCCAGGGACTTTTTGAGCAGGAACTTCGCCTCACTGCCGAGGAAAGCCGTCTCGTTGAGGAATTCAAGATCGATGATGATTTCATTTTCAATGATCGCCCCACCCGAGACGAAGTAGCCAATGCCTCGCAAAACCTGCAGGCCAGGGTCTCCATCAAGGACCAGCTCGCCCGCCGGGCCTTCTCCAACGGCCGTTATCTGGCCGCGCGGGAGGTCTTCGAATCGATCCTCGAGGAGCACCCGGGCCACGTGGAAACCATGCTCAACCTCGGTGTTGTTCACGTGAAGAACGATGAAGTTTCTCTCGCGATCTCCTCGTTCAATGATGCTCTCGTCATCAGGGGGGATAATCTTCCCTTTGCCCACTTCATGCTCGGGGTCTGCCACTATCGCATGACCGACCTGCAGAATTCCAAGCTCAGCCTGCGCCGTGCCATCGAACTCGACAATAACAATGCGAAAGCATGGATCTTTCTCGGCAACGTGGCCGGCCGGGAACAACGCGACGACGAGGCCGAGGCCCATTTCAGGGCTGCTATCGAGATCGACCCAACGCTCTCGGACCCCTACTACAACCTAGCGGTAATTTATCTACGCAAGGGCAACAAGGAGGAAGCCTTGAACTACTACCGTGAAGCACTCAAACGCGGCGCTGATCCGAACCTCGAGTTCGAGGCAAGCCTTGCCCAGCGCTAGTCAGTCCAGCTCTCAATTCACCCCGACCATTCCCGGTGGACCTCCGAATCGCTGGGCCGTGCAGGCGATATCCGGCTCAGTCCTGGTCAGGCTCATCCTTGAAATCAAACTCCCGGGATCGTCTCTTCCGCAGGACATACCGGCCGCCATTCCTTGCTCGCAGGGGCTGAAAAACGGCATCTGACCCGTGCTGCTTGATCTCAAAAACCAGCAACATGAGCTCTCCCAGTCGTCCTCCCGGAAAACCACGCTCAGCGAACCATGCCAGGTACTCGGGCGGAAGATCCATGACGGGAACACCCCTGGGAGGATAGCCTTTGGGTCCAAACTTTCCAAAGGGCATGTAAAGATCCCCGATCTCCGACAGCAACTCACGAAAGTCCTCGCGATCAATCTCGGTAAAGTCCACTCCGACCACACTCAAGCATAACCTCGGTTCGCTGACCACTCCCGAGAATCAGAGTCCTAACTGCATTTGTGTATCCAGCTCCGGGTCAGCGAATCGGACACCGACCCCGATCAACCGCACGGCCTTACTCCCACCTCGGGCAAATGCCTCCGCGAGCAACTCCCGGAAGACCTCTTCATCCATCACGTCATTGGTGCTCAGGCCATCCCCCTGCGTTGGCGCCGCCCGTTCCGCCGAAGTGAGGGTGAAATCCTCGAACTTCATCTTCACCACCAGCGACCTGATCATTCGGTCTCCGTGCTTTTCCGTCACGGATTGCACAACGTGGACCCGGAGGCCCTCCATGATCTCCAGCAAAGGATGAAATTCGGAGACGTTCTCGTGGAGGGTGGTTTCCTTGCTTACAGACTTCCTGATCCGGTCAGGCCTCACCGGACGGTCGTCCCTTCCCCGGCAAAGTTCATACAACTCCATCCCCCAGCTTCCGAATCTTTGCGCCAGCTCAATCTTACTGAGCCTCTGTAGGTCTCCGCACGTACGCACTTCGATGCCTGCGAGCTTTTCTTCCATCCGGGCCCCCACGCCATGAAGCCTTTTCACGGGCAGGTGCTCAAGGAACTCCTCGATCTCCCCGGGCCTCAATTCGTACTGCCCGTTCGGCTTGTTCCAGTCACTCGCTATCTTTGCCAGCAGCTTATTTGGCGCGATCCCGGCCGAGGCCAGAAGCCCGGTTTTTTTCTCGATCCGGGAACGGATCTCCGTAGCGAGGTCCGCTCCTTCCTCAACCCGCTGACTTACATCGAGATAAGCTTCATCAAGCGACAGGGGCTCCACCAACTCCGTAAACCCCCTGAAGATGGCCCGCACTTTCCGGGACTCCTCCATGTAGACCTCGAACCTGGGAGGCAGGACAATCAAATCGGGGCAGATCTCCAGAGCACGGAAGGTTGGCATCGCCGAGCGACAACCAAACTTTCGCGCTTCATAACTAGCCGTCGCCAGCACCCCTCTGCGTCGACCGCCCACCGCTACGGGCTTTCCCTTCAGGGAGGGATCATCCCGAACCTCGATGGCCGCATAAAAGCAGTCCATGTCGATGTGCAGGATCTTACGCATTTCTTGCGAGAAGCATGATGGACGGGATCCGAAGCTCAATTCTTTCCAGCTCCCGGACCTCTCCGGCCTGCCGGCATGATTCATCCCTTCCCCGGCAACCTCACGGACTCCACAAGATCCGGGGAAGTCCACCTCCAAACATTCTTGCCCAGCCCCGAGCCGTTCTGGTCACACGGCCAGGCCTGCCTGTGTGCAACCACTCCAAAAGCGAGGGCGGCTTACCGGCCCGACGGCAGCTCAAGGACAAAACAGGCACCTGCAACGCCTTCACGTCCTCGCTCCAGTCTCAGGTCTCCGCCCAGCTCCCGGGCCAGACGCCTGCACAGAGCCAATCCCAGCCCTACCCCCGGCTTGGAATGGGCCGCATCACGAGCTGACTTGTGGAAGGGGCGGAAGAGCTTCTTCCTGTCCGAACGTGGCACACCCTCACCGTTGTCGCTGATTTCGATGCGAACCACACCACCATGCTGGGAACCCCTGAGAAAAACCGCTCGCGGACCCTGCGCGGGAAGTCCGTATTTACAGGCATTGTCCACCAGGTTGAATACGATCTGCTCCACCGCTGTCAGATCCGTGTCAATGTTGACCGACCCCGCATCCTCTGAAGCGCTTACCTCCAGCTCAGCATGATCCTTCTGGGTCCGCTCACACAGGCGCGGACGCATTCTCTCAAACAAGGCCTCCAAGCTGATCGACTGATGCTCCGCCCGGGCACTTCCACGTTCGACTTTGGAATAGGAAAGAACATTTTCCACAAGATGATTCAGGCGCTCAGCCTCCCGGCGCATTGTTGTCAGATATTCAGTCTGCCGCCCCTGGTCCTTCACCATGCCCTCGGCAAGCATGTCGGAATAAAGATGAAACGTTGTCAGGGGAGTCCGAAGCTCATGCGTCACAGAGGAAACGAAGGTGGCCCGGCGCTCGCTCAGCTTCAGGACACCCCGCACCAGGACGGCCGCCGCTAGAAGCGCCAGCAGGAGCGCAACCCAGCCGGCTATCAAAGAGATCCGCAGGGCGGACCAGCCAATGTTCGCCGCAACCGGCTCTTCACCAGGACGCAGTCGCCATGGGAACGTCACAAGTGACAGTGGATCGATGGAAAGCTCATTCAGTTTCATCTCCAGGATTCCGGACTGGGCGGCAGTTGAGATTCCCCCGATCGGTTCCAGGCTCGCAAACGGAAGCAGGTCCTCCATGACGTATCCCAGCAACTTGTCTGCAAGCGCATCGGCCTTGAGCCAGGCGCCCTGATAGCGAAAACCCTCTGCCAACGACACCTCCCGAACGATGAAAAGCTCCCCTCCGAGCCAGATCGGTTGAAACGGAGTCACCGCGGAGGGAGGTTCGACGAGTCTTCCCGACGGCCGGGGCTGTTCCTCCTGAATTGCTCCTGCGCGAATCCCAGGAGCCGCCACCCGCTGACCGGTCTTTAAACCCGCTCCACCGGTGGAACCTTCCACACGCTCCTCGGCCCCCACCTTTGACCGATCATCTTTCACGTTCTTCGACTCTCGAGGTGAACGGAAACTCTCGGCCTCCCCCTTCTTGAATGGCCGGAAACCCTGCGCCTTGGGTACGGCCCTCTGGGAATTCTCCTGATAAAGGTCCGCCCTCCTCTTCTTTTCCACCAGCGCGCGGTCCTCCTGAAAGCCAGCACCCTTGTCCGCCAGGCCCGTTCCCTTCGCTTCCAGGGCCTCCGCAATCTGTATTGCCTTCTGCTCAATCTTGATCGGGTCCGGTATATTCCAGGCCACCTTGCGATTACCGTAGGCCTCATTCACCTGTGAACACACCCTGCACATCAAGTCCAACTGGGTTCCTCCCTGACCCAGGTCCACAGGGCCTGGTCTGTCCAGAAATCGCCGGAGTGTCACCAGCTCAGCCTTGTTCTCATCAAGATAACTTTTCCGGATTCCGCTTTGCTCGGCGTAATCGCGCTCGTTCGCGAGCGGGACCTGAGGTGAAGTGACTTCCCGGGTCATCGCATCAATCTCAAAGTGCAACCGGACAAATTCAGGCACTTCCGGGAGCAGAGGCGAGGACTGATATACGACTCCCTTGCCAACCACCTGGAATTGATTTGTCAGAAGGTCCTCCGGCTCAAAAAAAGCCTCGTAGTGATGAAGAGGGCGTTGATTTTCGAGAATGAGCAGACCCGAGGCAGCCGTGTCCATGCGGGACAGGCTGAGACGGATCCGCTCTTCCAGCTGCACCGAAGATTCAGCAAGAGCCTGCTGACCCTCAAGTTGAATGGCCTTCCTGGTCGACCACGCCATCGCTCCCGCAATCAGGAGGGCGCAGGAACCCAGTACGATCCAGATCAGCCAAGGACGGTTCATCAGCTCGCTATCATATACCCTTTGCCGCGCACGGTAACCACTGCACTCTGGCTGCGCAGTTTCTGCCGAAGATGTGCGACGTGCATGTCCACCGTCCGGGTCTCCAGATTCCGCGGATCCAGCTGCCATACCTGTCGAAGAAGCTCATCACGAGGCACTGCGCGGCCTCCTTGGGCTACGAGGTAACGCAAAAGATCGGCTTCCCGCTCGGAAAGCTCGACCCGGTCACCGTCGTCAAAACGCACCTCCCGGCGGGAGAAGTCCACCTCAGCTTCTTCCAGCCGGTGACACTCTACGGCGGAGGGACGCTCCGTAGTTCGTCTCAGGACCGCATCAACCCGGGCAAGAAGTTCCCTCACGCTGAACGGTTTCACCACATAATCATCCGCCCCCATTTTCAATCCCCGCACACGGTCCCCCTCCTCTCCCCGGGCAGAGAGGATGATCACCGGCTGACCGGGACGCTCCTTCTTGAGGGCCTCAAGTATCTCAAAACCGCTGCACCCCGGAAGCACGAGATCAAGAAGCAGCAAGTGGTACCTTGCACGCAAAGCCGCAGCTCGTCCGGCCTCCCCGTCCTCCTCGGCGAGAACCTCATACCCGGAAAAGCTCAGGGCATCGACCACCCCCCGGCGCACCGCAGGGTCATCTTCCACAACCAGAATAGTAGGAATTTCCATTTTCTCGCTCCCCAGAAAAGCGTGGCAAATGCCTCAGGCGATCTCAATCCTAGATTGAGTACAGCATCGTGGCGGAACCCACCACCACGATGCCTTTGTACTGAAAAACAGCAACTTCCTAGTCCTTCTTGAAGGTGTAGCCCTTGTTCCCGGCCTGCTCTCGGACAGTTTCGACTACGACCGCGTCCAGCGTATCCTCGCTTTTCTGACCGAGCTCTTCCCGTTTGGCCCTTACGAACTCGCTCCGAGCCTTGCTTAGATCCGCGATGTTCTTCTGACAGAGCGAGCGTTCTTCCTTTTTCCTCGCAATGTAGGCCTTCCGCTGGTCGACCGTCATTTCCCGCATTTCCTCGGGCAGATCCTCCTTCTTTAACTTGTTCCAGTCAAAACCCTTGGCGTTACAGGCGTCAACGAGATCCCAGTTACCATTCCAGTAGTTGGCGCTGGCCTTGGTCTGAACCCGCTGCTGAATCGCATTGCCTTTTGCCAGGCGGGCTTCGGCATCCTGGGCGATCTGAGTCTCCAGACGCACTTTCCCAACCTTCCCCATCGGAACATAGGTCTTATTCAACTTGGCGTTCCATTCCTCGATCTCCCTGTCCTGGGGCGCATCGACATGGACCAACGCCTTATTGTGATTGATGACCAGGAAGCGTCCATCAGCAAGAAGCGAACCGGCCTTCCAGCCCGTTTCGATTCCGGCCTGCTCATTCCCACAGTGGATCGTGTTCACGATCACCCCTTTTGCAATCGCCTCCCGGCAGGAAGATGCTGGATCAACCGGCCCCTGGGTGAACGGCTCGTTACCGGCAACGAAGATAGCCTTGTATGTATCCGGTGAAGCGTCCCAGGCGAGATCGGAAACCGCCCGTTGGATGACAGCTCCGCAGTATTCCTCGCCGCCGTTGGTTCTGAGGGCGAACAGCTCCTCGCTGATCTTGTCAAGATCCCGGGTCAGCGGCTGGATCTGCCTGATCCAGTGTGCCTCCTTAGTAAGTCCGTTGTTCCCGTATTCGTACAGGGCCACCTCCACAAACGGCACCTGCCCATTCTGCCTGGCCGCAATGAATGTGTTTACGATACTCCATAACTGGGTCTTCGCCTGTCCGATGAGACCACTCATGCTCCCACTGGTATCAAGCAGGATAGCCAGCTGGACGCGGGCCTGCTTTTCGCTGGGTTCCTGCGAAATGCCTGATGTTCTTTTGGCACCCTTCTTTTTCTCCAAGGGCTCGTTCTTCGAAACCTGGGCTCGTTCTGAGGGAGAGGCGGCCAGGACAACGCCGGCCAGGAGGCCGGCACAGGTCATTAGTGTAACTGCTTTCATGCTATTCTTTGTTTCTTTGGTTTAGAGTGTCGGAGCATTCCGGGTAGTGGGAGCTCCAGCCAGCTTGCTGTCTTTCAGTGAGATTCGGGTCGTGGCCACGTCGAGAAGCGGCCCAAACTCATGGGTCTTCCTGCAGCCGTAGGTGTCACGAGTGATGCGGGTGGGGATATCGAGGGCGATGGCGGCATCCTCCGGAAACCCACGGACATTGATCACTCTGTCAGTTAACCCCGGACGGTCGCCTGCCCGTGCTGCAAACTGACCTTTTAGCACGCACGTGCCAGCCAAGGCAAAGCCCCCCGGCAACTCCATCACACTGATTCTCATTTTCTGTCTCAATGCGGCTTGTTTACTTCATGCGATAGCGCACCCCATCGACGACGACTTCAAGATTACTTCCAAGCGCAAGGCAGCTCTGCCGCTGCTTGACGACCAGGCTATCAACCATCTTCCTGAACTCCTCGCTTCCGATCGTAACCTCCCTGAGCGGCAACCCACCCTCTTCACGCGATGCCAGCGTCACGCTGGCATCAATCCATTCCTCTCCCCGTTTGAAAAACGCCATATCAGCGCATTGGGCCACGTTTTGTATTTCTTCCTTCTCGAGTTTTCCATTCACGAACCCGTTGTAACGATTCAGGGTCCCACTCTGCTTTTGACGCCACAGGTTGAGATCCTGATTGACGCTATGTTGCCCGCTCCTCGTCTTCAGTGCTCGCTCGTCGAAGTTTGAGGCTGCCCGAAAATTCCGCCGGGCCTGGGGACGGAAGACCTCCCCCTCCCGTGCAAGGAAGGCCGTGTATTCCGTCAGAACCCCGTACTCGGTGGAGAGCCGAACGATTTCGTCAACCAGCTCCTTAAGTCGCGGGTCATTGCGATCCACACCGCCTCCGGTGAGCCCCCCGAGCGCGGAATCGGCACCAAGGTCCCTGAGCGCCTCCGTCAGGACTGCAATTTTTCTCATCGCCCAGAGGCGGGGAACGAAAGGATGCCTCTTGCGTCCCGGTTTGAAGACAAATGAGTATTCTTTCCTGGCTGAGCCATTGTCGCCGGTGAGCCTGAATTCTACCGGCTCACTACCCCGGTAACGGCCCGTCACGATGATCTGGTCATTCTCAAAGAAATCGGGAAGCTCATGAGGCACCAGGTCGCCAATACGGTGCGGCACCGGGTGTCCGTTGATGTCCAGGGCCCTGAGCCTCGGAAAACTCAGCACTGGACCGGAGAGGCGCCGAAAAACCGAAGCAACCTTCACCTCCACCTTTTCCTTCGGCAGCACGTAGGTTGCAGTTCCCCGGCTATCGTCGGCAAGGCGGGAAAGGAGTGGCGTATTGACATCCACTCCAACTCCAAAGGTAAAGATCCGGCGCTGATTCTTGTTGGCTTCCTGTATCCTCCGGCGGATTTGCTTCTCGGAGGTCTCCCCGATCGTCGGCAAGCCATCGGTGAGAAAGAGCACTATCGGAACAGTTCCCTCGCGCACCGGCTGCATGATCGCCTTCTGCAGGGCTCCGTGAATATTGGTCCCCCCACTGACACGGATCCCATTGATAAAGGAACGCGCCCGCAGGATATTCTCGCGATTGACCTCCACCGGACTGTCGGAGAAGGGCTCAACGACCTCATTGTAAATGATCAGATTGAAGAACTCTCCCTCATCAAGCCCTTCCACAACCTGCGCCGCTGCCGCCCTCGCCTGGTCCAGCTTTTCCCCTGCCATGCTTCCCGAACGGTCAATTACAACCGTCACCTCCCTCTTCAGCCTGGCCACTCCGTCCTCCCTCGCCGGAGGTGCAATGAGCAATAGAAAGTGCCCTGCATTCTGCCCCTCTTCCGGATGGGTGAGCAAAGAGGCGACAACGTCCTTCTTTTTTTTCCTCAGGACTGAAAGTCGAAACGGCCCCGGAGCCACTTTTCCCGCAACCTTCACCTGCAGGCCTCTCGCGGTCTTCCGGGGAGATATCGCGTGACTGGGAGAGTAGGTGGTGGCGATCCCACCCTTCACTGTCCAGTTCACCTCGACACTCCAGTTGACCCGGTAGTCCAGGGCCTCAGACCTCGGGAGAACATAGTCAATCCGGGCTCCATCGGCGGGAAGAAGCTCCTCATAGACGAGACGGATCCTGCACTCGCCACCGGCCGGAACCGGAAAGATACTCGAGCGAACCGCGCCATATCCGGCGAATTCCAGGATGGCCGGATCCTTTGTCTGCGCGACAATCCGGTCATAGATCCTGCGGGCTTCCTCTCTTGGAAGAATCCTGCCCTTGAGCTTCGCTTGATTCCCTTCCATCGAAAACGCCTTGAGAAGCGCGTCCGAGGGCACGGGAAGCAGAACCTCTCCCTCCTGTTGCTGCTCTCCCGGATTGAAAAAGGTGATCGTCAGGGCCGTCCGCGCAATCTGGTTGTCTATATCCACAACAGCCTGAATACCACGCACCTCAACCGGACCGGGCGTAGCAGGGAGAACTCCCAGAGGAGGACGCACGTGAGGGGTCCAGTGGTGAGGGTGTCCCGCCGGAGCGTGGGCTTCGCCGCGGGGCAGCCAGATCATGCTTCCACCCCCTGCCAGGATCGCATTACGGAGAAATGTTGTGCGTTTCATCTGAGATCGAACTCTTGTCTGAGCTGGTTGACATTACCCCTCCTACCGGACTCCGTCTGTAAACTGAGCGTAAAACTCTGTTGCGGACGCAATTTTGCGAATGTCACTTCCCGGTGCCCGGAAACCTTTCGGCCACGAATCCGACCAGCCGCTGGCCGGCATCTCCTCAATCCCAAAGCCAAAAGCCCGCCCAGGGCGCCGATCGGCACCAGAAGCAATCGACCCGCCTAGCCAGCCGCCTCCTGTCGGCAGACTCCCTCCGACCAAACACCGTCCAACACGATGCCGCCCCCTGAACGAACCGGGAGCGCCATCCGGGAAACCCCTGCCGCTCTCGCCTAGCCGGCCATCTGCGACACGATCTGATCCGTCAGAGCTTTCACCACCTCCTCCGCCTCTTTATTCAAGGGCTGTTCTCTGGCATCCCCTTCGAGTGGATTCTGAGGCACGGTACAAACCGCCCCTGGCCTGAACTCTGAATTATCACAAAGCTCACATTCCTTCCAACTGGCACGCTTGTCCTCCATGCCGAGGGACGAACGCAGGTCAATCAACTCCTTGGCCTGACTCCCGGAGATCGTCAGAAGATCGGCACCCTTGAGCTGAGTCGCCAACAGGACGGTCTGGCAGTAGGCATCCGTATTTTCCATCTTCCAGTAGGAATCCTCAATATCCTTACCCCACGTAATCACTCCGTGGTTGATCATGAGAACGGACATATGTTCGATCGCGGCCTCGCCCACCGCCTTGGCATTAGCCGGGGTCCCGGGAGTCTGGTATTCAGCCATCCCGATCTCACCCAGAAAAACCTCCGCCTCGGGTATCATGCAGGTTGGCGGACGGACCCCCGCTACCGCAAAGGCCGTCGCGTGAGGTGGATGCGCATGACAGCATGCCTTGGCCTTTGGCTGGCGTTTCATGATCGCCATGTGGGTCAGGCACTCACTCGTCCGCCGCCGCTCACCGGCGAGCTGATTTCCATCGAGATCAATAAGGGCCATGTCCTCCGGACGCATGAACCCCTTGGAGATCAGGGTTGGCGTACAGAGGACAAGATTATCACCTACCCGAATCGTCAGGTTTCCCCCGTTTCCATCTGTGTAGTTTTTTCTCCACATCCGGTCACCGATGTCGACCATCCGTCTCTTCAGCGCTTCCAGCGCCGGTGAGTGGAAAAAGTTCAAGATCTCTTCGGGGGTCTGCGGATCGCTCCCGGGCTCCCAGCGAAATTCATAGTCCGGCACACTTGGTTCCACTTTGGTCTCGCCGCTGCTTACCTCGCGCCGGCGGCGGCCCTGCGCTTCCTTGATCGCATCCTTGGCAGTCGGGGTCAGGAGAGCTCCTGCAGGAATAGACTCCAACCCTTTGCCTTCCCGCAGGAGGGACTCCACATCTCGTCCAGTGATTACTTTTTTCATGGAAATTCAGTATAATCGTTCACGCGCTCAGTCGTCATCGTCCTCCGGGGGATAAGGGTGATGGTCGATCTCGTCGAAAATTGCCACGGTAATGGCATCGACCGGAGTTGGTCCCTCAAAGGGGGCCGTCGCTTCCGCGCCCTCCACAAAGCCAACAATGTCGGTCTCCCCCGCGCCCAGGTCATCATATACAACCAGAGAAGGAAGATCCGTCATACCCGGCTCGATCTCACAGGCGGTATTCAACTGCTCCGCTACCAGTGGGTTTACCACCAACCAGCGGGCCCCCTTGAAGGAAGACGGTGCCACGTTCATGGTAACCTTGCCTATG
>CAWWCX010000109.1:0-11056 GCA_963935445.1 uncultured Roseibacillus sp. | reverse complement strand
GATCTACACACTGCATATCGTCTGCAGCGTCAGATGTGTATAAGAGACAGCCTTCGACCCGGATGAATTGCTGGCTGTGTTGCGCAATGCACGGCGCCTGCGGGTGGCCGAGCGCGAGAACGAGCAGCTGAGGGAGGCAATTGGCGGGACTGGGCCCGAGGTGGAAGTGGTCGCCGCATCGGAGGCAATGGCGGCCGTGGTGGAGCAGGCGGGCAAGGTGGCGGCTCTCGACTCGACCATCCTGCTGACCGGAGAGAGTGGAGTGGGGAAGGGAATGCTGGCCCGTTACATCCACGCCCACAGTGACCGGCGGGAGCAGCCTTTTGTGACCGTCAGTTGTCCCGCTCTTCCACGCGAATTGTTGGAGAGTGAGCTTTTTGGTCATGAGAAGGGTGCGTTTACCGGTGCGGTCCGGCGGCGCCGTGGAAAGGTCGAGGCGGCCAGGGGAGGGACCCTGTTTCTCGATGAAATTGGTGACCTGCCCATCGACCTGCAGCCAAAGTTGCTGAACGTGCTGCAGGATCGCCAGTTTCACCGGCTGGGCGGGGAGGAGACCCTTGCGGCGGACGTGCGCATCATTGCGGCTACCAACCTGGATCTCGACCAGCGCATGAGGGAGGGCCAGTTTCGTGAGGACCTGTTCTACCGGCTGAGCGTCATTCCGATCGAGGTTCCTCCCCTTCGCGAGCGGCTGGAGGAACTTCGCGGGCTGAGTGTCTCGATGCTGGAGCGCATCGCGCGACAGGGAGGGCGGAGAAACATCAGGCTTTCCAAGGAGGCGATCTCCGCGATGCAGGCTTACGACTGGCCGGGAAATGTGCGACAGCTGGAAAATGTGCTCGAACGCTCGGCAGCCTTTTGTGAGGAGGGTGTGATCGAGGTGAAGGACCTTCCGGGTGCGGTGCGTGGCAGCAGACCCTCCGGGCGGGTGCCGGCCGGCATCGGGGGGATCGCCCTCTCGGATCTTGAGAGGGAGTCCCTGATCCAGACCCTGAAACTGTGCAACGGCAACAAGGCGGAGACGGCTCGTCGGCTGGGGATCACCGAGAAGTCCGTCTACAACAAGCTCAAGCGGCACGGATTGATGTGAGGAAGAAGGCGAAAAGGGAGCTTCGGGACGAGATCGCCGAATGGCAGCGGCGTTATGAAGCCGAGCTGGCCGCTCGCCTTGAGGTTGAGCAGTCCCTGCAGACCTCGACCGAGGCGCTCACTTGGACCAAGCAGCAGCTGGCCCGCCGTCCCCGGGATCACGGGTGGCAGCCACGGAGCAGGGAGGATGAGAAGTTCAAGGTCTTCTTCAATGCCTCGGTGGACGGAATCATCCTGCTTGACGGTTTCGGGGCCTTTCAGGAAGTCAATGATACCGCCGTGCGGATGTTTGGCTACCCGCGCGAGCAGCTTCTCGGGTTGTACATCTCTCACCTCATGAACTGGCAGGTGACCGGGGCGGCGCTCAGCGAAGTGCAGAGGACGGGGCATAGTCGGAGCGAGGCGGAACTCTGCCGGAGCGATGGCTCGCTCCTGCCGGTGGAGGTAGTCTGGGGCCGGGTGAAGTACGAGGGCAGGACGCTGGTGCACGGCATCGTGCGCGACATCACCGAGCGGGTGAAGGCATTGGAGGAAATCAGACGCGCCAAGGAAGAGGCGGAAAAGGCAGACCAGGCCAAGTCGATGTTTGTTGCCATGATGAGCCACGAGATCCGCACTCCGCTCAATGGCATTATCGGTTACACTGAGCTGCTGCTGGATTCGGAATTGACCGAAGAGCAGAGGGAGAACCTCAACCTGATCCACAGGAGCGGAGATATTCTGCTCAATATCATCAACGACCTCCTTGACTTCTCACGGATCGAGAGTGGAAGGCTTGATCTTGAGCAGGTGGATTTCGAACCGGTTGATTGCATCGAGGAAGTCCTCGGACTGCATGCGGCCAAGGCCTCTGAGAAGGGAGTGGAGCTGACCTACGACATGGCGGACGGCACGCCGGCGGTAGTGGTCGGTGATGTCGCGCGGGTGAAGCAGATCCTGCTCAATCTCGTTTCAAATGCCCTGAAGTTCACCGCCAAGGGACTGGTGAGCGTGAATTGCCGGGTGCTCGAGGGGCCCTTTCTCGAATTTGCGGTCTGTGATACCGGAGTGGGGTTCGATCCCTCCAAGGCCGAGAGCCTTTTCGAGCCATTCCAGCAGGAGGACGTCTCAACGACCAGGAAGTTCGGAGGGACGGGGCTGGGCCTGGCGATCTGCCGGCGCCTGGTGGAGCGCATGGGCGGGATGATTGCGGCGACCTCCCGGGTGGGTGAAGGAGCGATGTTTCGCTTCACCATTCCCCTGGTGGTGGGAGAAACCATCCCTTTTGCGGTGGCGGAAGATCACGGGCAGTTCGAAGGCATGCGGGCCCTCATCATTGACGACAATGAGATCAACCAGCGTTTCCTGGAAAAGCGGCTGCGGTCCTGGAGGATGGAGAGCGATGTGGTGGCGAGTGGGCAGCAGGGGCTCGGTGCGCTCGAAAACGCGCATTACGATGTGATCTTCTGTGACATGATGATGCCCACCATGGATGGATTGGAGTTCGCACGGCGTGCGACCGAGGCGGCTGGTTCCCTGCTTCCCCCGATGATCCTGGTGACCTCCGCCCGGCTGAGTGGGGAAAAGGAACACGCCCTCGCTGCGGGCTACCGGCAGGTGGTCTTCAAGCCGGTCCGCCAGCGGGAGCTCCTCCGGATCCTGAACCAGGTCCTGAACCCGGACGCCCAGCCTGATTTCGTGCCCACGAGGGATCTGCCTGAGCGGCGCAAGAAGCTGGTGGGCGATCGACACATTCTCGTAGCCGAGGACAATCCCATCAACGCTCGTCTGACTTCTCTTATCCTTGAGAAGTTCGGTTTTCACGCCCACACCGCCGACAATGGACGGGAGGCGCTCGTCAAGCTGCAGCAGGGGCAGAAGTTCGAAGCGATTTTCATGGACATGCACATGCCCGAGATGGACGGAGTGGAAGCAGCGTGCCGGGTGCGGGCAGGTCAGGGGGGTGGGAATACGGCCAGTCTTCCGATTATTGCGGTGACGGCCAATGTTCTTGAATCGGACCGTGAGACCTGCCGCAAAGCAGGCATTAATGGCTATTTGCGCAAGCCCCTGCGCCCTGCCGATGTGGAGCATGCGCTCCGCGAGATGGGGTTGGTGTCGTAGGCTGGGGAATGTCGGGTGCCACGCCTCTCGATTCCAGCTGGGAGAATGTTCCGAGGGGTTTTGCGAGGCCCTGCAATCCTGTAAATGTTACAAATCCGGGAAGGAGGAATCCTGAAAGAATTACAGTATTCCGAGTGAGGAAAAATATATTAACGTAAATTAACTAATTTTATTACCCTTTGATAACAAGGTGGTTAATCCCCAAAACAGGCCACTTGGCACGGGCTGTGCCAGTAGCTTTGTTCCTCCGCAATAATCCCATGCCGGTTCTCTTCGCCCATATGAACCCTCAGAGCAGTTGTGCCACGCTTGTGCGAACCCGTGGTGTCGATGGTTCTTGGGGCTTCGGGCAGGGAGCGGTGGAATTCTGTGGAGGGGAAGTGATTTCCTCGGCTGGGCTACTTGCTGAGCCCGATCGCGCTCTGAACCAGCGTGGCAGTTCCTCGATGAAGGTTCTGCTCCCGGTGGGAGGATGCGGTCGGTCTCAGGTCCGCCGCGGGTCAGAATTTGCCGATCGGACTGACTATCCGGCCGGTAACGACAGCACGAAATGTCCGGGTGGTAGCGGACATTCATTCGACTGACAAGGCAAGGTAAGGGAGGCGCCGGGTTTTAAGATTAAAACTGGCGCCTCCTTCTTGCACTTCGCATTCCGGGCGCGGACACACCGTTGACGCCTTCGTCCGGTGGGATGGCGGTCTCCCCTCAGTCCGGAGTTCGGGGAAGGGCATCCGGGGGGCACCTCATGGAGGGAGGTTATTTGGAGCTTGTTGGGTGGAAGTCGAGCGCGTCCTGCCCTAGGAGTGCGGCGTGTCCTTTCAACTGGTCAGCGAATACGGTGCCAAGGGTGACCAGGAACAGGCCATTGAGAAACTGGTGAAGTCTCTCGGGGCCGGTAACGCCCACCAGACGCTTCTGGGGGTAACGGGATCCGGTAAAACTTTCAGCATGGCGAATATCGTCGAGAGGATGGGCAGGCCCACCCTGGTGATGAGCCACAACAAGACCCTGGCCGCCCAGCTCTACTCCGAGTTCAAGAACTTCTTCCCCCATAATGCGGTGGAGTATTTCGTGAGCTACTTCGATTATTACCAGCCGGAAGCCTACATCCCGCGCAGCGACACCTATATCGAGAAGGACTCTTCCATCAATGATGAGATCGAGAGGTTGCGATTGAGCACGATGGGGTCCCTTCTCACCCGCCGGGATGTCCTGGTGGTGGCTTCGGTGAGTTGCATTTACGGCTTGGGATCGCCTGACGACTACGAAGGAATGATGGTGCCGGTCTGGGAGGGACAGGAACTGGCTCGCGACGAACTTCTCGCGCAACTGGTCGGCATTCTTTTCGAGCGCAACGATGTCGCCTTCGGACGGGGCCGGTTCCGGGTGCGGGGCGACGTGGTGGAAGTACATCCCGCCTATCTCGAGGACACCGCGATCCGGGTGGAATTCTTCGGGGATGAAGTAGACCGGGTCTCCAGCATCGACGTCCTGACCGGGGCTGTGATCGAACGGATGGACAAACACACGTTCTTCCCGGCCAAGCAGTTCGTAAGTTCGGCGGACAAGATGCAGCGGGCCATGATTGCGATTCGGGCCGAGATGGAGGAGCGCATCGGGATTTTTGAGAAGGAGGGAAAGCTCATCGAGGCCCAGCGTCTCAAGATGCGCACGGAGTATGACCTGGAGATGATGCAGGAGATGGGATTCTGCCAGGGAATCGAGAACTATTCGCGGCATATCACGGGTCGCGCCCCGGGAGAGCGACCCTATACCCTGCTGGATTTTTTCCCCGACGATTTCCTGGTGCTGATGGACGAGAGCCATGTGAGCGTGCCTCAGATTCGTGGAATGTACGAGGGCGACATGAGCCGCAAGCGTGTGCTGGTGGAACACGGCTTCCGCCTTCCGAGTGCGCTCGACAATCGGCCACTGCGCTTCAACGAATTCATGGAGATGACCACGCAGAGGGTCTATGTAAGTGCTACTCCGGGCCCCTTCGAGGTGGTCAACTCACGCCCGGATAACAGGGGGTTCATTCCGGTGCACGGGAATCAGGAGCGCGGTATCGATCCGATCCGTCTGCGCCAGTTGCGAATCGAGCCGAGCCCTACCGAGGAACCGGTGGAGGAGTTCGACGTGACGGGGAAGGGTCGTCTGCTGATCGTGGAGCAGATCATCCGGCCCACCGGGTTGCTGGATCCCACCCTGACCCTCAAGCCCCTCGCAGGGCAGATCGACGAGACCATCGAGCGTTGCCACCAGCGGATCCAGAAGGGCGAGCGGGTGTTGGTGACCACCCTGACCAAGAGAACAGCGGAGGATCTCACTGAATACCTGCAGGGGGCGGGGCTGAAGGTGCGCTACATTCACGCCGATATCGATGCGGTGGAACGGGTTGAGATTCTCCGACAGCTGCGCGCAGCCGAGTTCGACATTCTTGTTGGAATCAATCTCCTGCGGGAGGGGCTCGATCTGCCTGAGGTATCCCTCGTGTGCATTCTCGATGCGGATAAGGAGGGATTTCTCCGGAACGAGACAAGCCTCATCCAGACCGCGGGCCGGGCCGCGCGCCATCTCAATGGGGAGTGCGTCCTGTTTTGCGACGAGGTGACCGAATCAATCCAGCGCCTGATCGACGTGACCGAATACCGGCGCCGCCGCCAGGAGGACTACAATGAGAAGCACGGGATCACTCCGCAGAGTGTGGTGCGGGCGGTCCAGGAGAGCCTGCACCAGTTGCAGGATGACAAGAGCCGTGCCGAGAAGCTCAGCAGCTCCCTGGTAGCGGAGGACGCCGCTGTCTATGACGCAGTCAACGTGCTCATGGAGCTCGAATCGGAGATGCAGGAGGCGGCGGGCAAGCTCGAGTTCGAACGGGCCGCCCACCTGAGGGATCAGATCAGGGAACTCAAGAAGCGGGCGGGTTTGGAGAAGGACGAAAGCGGGAAGGCCTCCCCGGGGAAGAGCTGATCACGTTCCGCAGAAGGTCGCGTGGACGATTTCCCCGGGCTGGGGCGGTTGTTCATACGCGGCATTCCCGGGCTGTTCCTCGAAGGGCCTGGCGAGGACTTCAAGGAGTCGCTCGAACGGAGCGAAGTCCTGCTGTTCCGCAGCCGTGATGGCTTCCTCGAGACGGTGGTTGCGGGGGATGAAGATAGGATTGGCTCTGCGCATCGTTTGCGCCTGCTCGACTGAATCCTGCTGCGAGGTCCGTTCCCGCCATGTGCCGGCCCACAGGTCAAACCCGTTGGCACACCGGAACAGGTCCCGCGCCCCGGGGGGATCCACATTCCCTGACTCGACACCCGAGGTGAGGCGCCGGAAGAAAAGAGTGAAGTCGATTTCCTGTTCAGCGAGGAGGGTGAGGATATCCCGGGCGAGGTCGAGATCTCCGGGGCGGGGATCAAGGAGCCCGAGCTTGCATGCAAAGCCGCGCTCGTAGGCACGGGCAAACAGGTCCGGAAACTCGTTCAGAACGGCTTCGAACTCGTCCTTGGCCTCCTCCGGGCGGCCAGGGTGCAGGGGGAGCAGGCACTGTGCCAGCTGGAGGAGGTTCCAGTGCGCGATCTCCGGTTGTTTTCCCCAGGCGTAGCGCCCGTTTCGGTCAATCGAGCTGAAGACTTTCCCGGGATGGAAGTTGTCCATGAAGGCGCAGGGACCGTAGTCGATGGTTTCGCCTGCAACGGAGCAGTTATCGGTATTCATTACCCCATGGATGAATCCGACCAGCATCCACTGAGCGATGAGTTCGGCTTGCCGGCGAACGGTCATGCGCAGGAGAGCGAGTCCGGGGACTTCCTCCCCTGCGGCCTCGGGGTAGTGGCGGTCGATCACGTGGCCGGCAAGGACGCGCAGGGCCTCAAGGTCACCGCGTGCATGGTGATACTGGAAAGTGCCGACCCGGACGTGGCTGCTGGCCACCCGCGTGAAGACCGCACCGGGCAGAGGGCGTTCGCGGAGAACCTTTTCTCCCGTGGTGGCCACTGCGAGGGCCCGGGTGGTCGGAATGCCGAGTGCGGCCATTGCTTCGCTCATGACGTATTCCCGGATGGCGGGGCCGAGGGCCGCCCGGCCATCCCCGTTGCGGGAGAAAATGGTTGGACCGGATCCCTTCAGCTGGATGTCGCGGCGCCTGCCGTCGGGCCCGATCACCTCGCCGAGGAGAATGGCCCGGCCGTCCCCGAGCTGGGGGACCCATCCCCCGAACTGGTGTCCGGCGTAGGCGAGGGCTATGGGATTGGCCCCCTCCGGGAGGGCATTGCCGGCAAGCACGTCGGGAGGAAAGTCCCCGGCGGAGAGTCCGATTTCCTCCGCGAGGGCGTGGTTGAAGCGCAGGAGGGAAGGGGAGTGCACCGGGGTCGGCGCGACCCGTGAGTAGAAGTGTTCGGGGAGTCGCGCGTAACTGTTGTCGAATACGGTGGCCACGGTGGGAGTTCACACTATCGGGTTGTCGGATGCACTTCCTTGTTTGTCCTTCGTCCGGGAAAGGGCCGCATGACTTTAGTTTCCCAGGCCACCTGGGCCCTGCAGTGCTCCCTTGCCCGCGTGTTTTCTTTCGGGGGATGGATTGCTCCGCGGGCGTGGGCCGCTATCCTCGGTGCCATGCGCATCGAGGGGAAAGCAGCGATTGTGACCGGAGCCAGTCGTGGAGTGGGGGCCGCCACCGCTCTCTCGCTGGCCCGGCAGGGGTGCTCGGTGCTGATCAATTACGCCCAGTCCAGTGAGGAAGCGGCCGGGGTGTGTGCCGCGGCTGAGGCGTGTGGGGTGCAGGCGGCCCTCTTCGAGGGTGATGTCTCGAGGGACGAGGTGTGCCGGGGTCTGGTGGATGCTGCGGTGAAGTTGTTCGGGCGCCTGGATATCCTGATCAACAATGCGGGGACGACCGCGTTCATTCCGGCCGATGATTTCGAGGCGGTGAATGACGAGGTGTGGTCGCGCCTGATGGATGTCAACGTGAAGGCGGCCTTCCAGTGTGTGCGGGCCGCGCGCCCTCACCTCGAAGCGGCAGGGACTGCGGAAATCGTCTCGGTCGCCAGCGTGGCGGCCTTCACCGGTCGCGGCAGCTGTATTCCCTACTGTGCGTCGAAGGGAGCCCTGGTAACCATGACCAAGTCACTGGCCCGTGTGCTGGGCCCCAGGGGAGTGCGTGTCAACGGGGTGGCTCCCGGCTTCATCAAGGGCGACTGGCTGCGCCGTGGAGTGGGCGAGGACTATGATGCCTTCGTGGCTGCGAAGGAAGCCGAGGCTCCCCTGCAGGCCGCTTGCAGTCCCGAGGATGTAGCAGATGCGATCGTCGGCCTGATCAGAGGAAGTGACCTCGTAACCGGGGAGACTCTGACGGTGGATGCGGGCCATACCCTGGGAGGGGGATGGTGAACGGCGAGCTGCAGGGGGAAACTGCTGAGGTGCTCTTGTGCCTGCTGGGAGTTGGTGCGTGAGTGCAGGTGCAGGAGGAACATGTCATTTCTCACTCCGCACACCTCTACCCAGCAATGAATGTGAAAATGAAACTGGTGGCGCAGGGATGCGCTCCGGCGCTGGCCGCGGCCGTCGCTCACGCTGAGATCAGGCGATCGCAGCGATCGTTCCAAGACCACGAGGTGGTTATTCGCGACCCCGCCAGCAGGCGTCAGGTCAAACTGCAGGAAATGGAGGAACGCCGTATCGTCTTCGCGGAGTTCCTCAATCCTGGTCTTACCAATACGAAAGCCGCGGGAATCCGGGAGCGCCGCCGGGAGCGGGCTCACTGAAAGCTCCGACGCCTGCGGTCACTCTTCCCCGCCCCGCGGGGGGGAGGGGGAGGTTTCCTCTGCGGAGAGACCTGCAGCCCCGCTGGAGAACCTGCGACGCTCCCACCAGAGGAGGGCCACGGCCGTGAGGGCCAGAAGGGCTCCGAAAAATTCGCGGGTGACTTCCACGCGGGGATCTTCCGCGGACATGCTGTACTGCATCATCGTAAAGTCCTTCTCTCCGAATAGGTTGATCCAGAGGCCCCAGCCCGTTCGAAACATTTCGACGATGCAGGCAAGGGCTCCTGCCAGAAGGAGCCAGTTGGGAGCCAGCCTGCGCCAGAAGGTGAGCGCGAAAAGGACGGCGATGAGGGCGTAAAAAGACAGCCAGAGTGCGGCGTCCAGACTGGAGGCCCGGTAATATGTGTCCGGGTCGATGTCATTATACTGGACGGCTGCAAAAGCCAGGAAGACAACGACGGTGATTCCGTTGATAATCCTGAGGGGAAGTGGAAGGTTCATGGCAGGAGCATGTGGTTCATGTGAATCTCCGGATGACGAGCTCGGCGAGGTCCACGTTACCGGGTTGGCAGAGGAGAAAAACAATCGTCTCGGCGATGTTATCGGGAGAGATCATGACCTGGCCGGCGAGCCGCTGCCCGAGCTGGGTTCCTTCGATGAAGGCGGTATCCACGCCGCCGGGGCACAGGGTGTGGATGCGGACTCCGTGTGGTTTTTCCTCCAGCGCGAGCGCACGCATCATTCCGAGGAGGGCGGCCTTGCTCGCGCAGTAGCCACTCTGCTGGGGGTAGCCCTGCAGGGCGGAGGTGCTGGCCACGTTGATGACTTGTCCCCGGGACTGCCGCAGGGCGGGAAGGAGTGCACGGGTGAGCGCAAAGGGGGCGAGGAGATTGACATCGAGGACGTGACGGAGCTCGCGGTCGGTCGTCTTGATGAAGTCTTTTTCAAGGAAGGTCCCAGCGTTGTTAATGAGGGCGTCGATCGGACCGAGTTCCCGGAGAAGGGCCTCCGCAAGCTCGGGGATGGCGGCCACCTCACCAAGATCGGCGGGTGCGACGAGGGCCTGTCCCCCAGCTTGAGTGACTTCGGAGGACAGTTCCTCGAGGGCCCCTTGGTCGCGGGAGATCAGGGCCAAGCGGGCACCGGCTCGTGCAAGGGTCACCGCGGTGGAGCGACCGATCCCACGACTGGCCCCGGTGAGGACGACGGTTTTGTTGGAAAGCGAGGACACGGAGACTGGGCGATGTTGCGGAAAATCAGGGGGAAGCGTCAGGGGGATTCGGCATTGCCAGCCGGGGCCGTGATCCTGAGTTGCTGCGTCATCTCATAGGGGCCGGTTGTGCTTATGGTGAGGCCAGTTGCAGGGGAGCCGGTCACCTCCATTTGGCCGTCGAACGCGACCGAGAGATCCGCGAGGTGGGTCAGGGAACGGGCCACGCGAATCGTGCCTTCCCGGGTGGTCTTTCCGGTAAGGGCGTCGGAGCTGGTGATGTTGACCCGCCCGACGAGGATCGCACAATCCGTTCCATGCTCCTTCTCGACGCCGCGAAATTCGAGGCGCATGGCGCCCGATCCCGTGGCCTTTTCCCTGGCCCCTCCGAGGGCTGGCACATGCCGGGGGTCTGCTGTCCAGCTCTCGCCCACCGCACGGGGGGACAGACCGTAGAGGAGGGAGTCAGATTTTCTTGCAAGGAGCTCGCGGACAAAGCGGATTACGCTGGCGCCTCCCTTGACTTGTCTCTGGTCGAGCTCCGGGCTCCATTCGGCATCGCGGAGGTTGAAGATGATGGTCTTGCCCTCGAGGATGCCGACTCGTTGACGCAAGGGCTTGAGATTCGGACCAATGCTCTGGGTGCCCTCTTCCCGGTCCGTCTGGACGAGGACTTCGACCCGCTGCTCGGAAACGATGTCGACGATGAAGGTGAGTGTCTGGGTGGAACGCGTCGTGCCCGTGAGTTTCTCCTTAGGAGAGACTACCAGCACTTTTGCGTCCCTGACGTTGACGACTCGATTGAACTCAAGCCGCGTTCCCGGTTTGTAGATTGCGTTTCGATAGGCGAGGAGGTGGCGTTCGCCGGCAGGAGGGGGAGAGGGTGGGCCCTGTCTCTTAT
>CAWWCX010000108.1:0-11069 GCA_963935445.1 uncultured Roseibacillus sp. | reverse complement strand
GGATTCAACGGGGTAGGGATTTCCATGGGAGTGCATGCGGTGGGTTGGGCCTGGGGACCCTGTCTGGCCGATCTCAACAACGATGGATGGCTGGATCTCTATGCTACCGCCGGATTCATCAGCCAGGAGCGAGGGAAACCCGATGGATGAAGTTGCCTGTGGCAGGTTGTCGTGTCGCAACCTTTTGACCGTGCTGCCACTGCGGACTGTCCGGGTGAGCCCGATCCCTCCCTCGGCGAGTTCTGGGTGAAGGATCCCTTCCAGATCAACTGGGAGAACAACTTGAGCAGCTACGAGCGCAACCGTGCCTTCCTGAACGTAGGCGGAAAGCATTTCCTAGAGATCAGCCACCTCACCTCGGCAGACAGTGATGGGGACGCGCGGGCCTGTGTTGCTGCTGACCTGGATGGAGATGGCCGCGAGGAACTGATCGTGCGTCAGAGCGGGGGAGGAGGAATCCTTATCTTCGAGAACCGTTTTCCGGCCGGAAACTGGCTGGAGGTTGTCCTCCAGGGAAAAGAGAGTAATCGCCATGGGATCGGGGCGCGCCTGACCGCCGAGCTGGATGGTCGGCAGATCGTGCGAGATCAGTTTCCCGTGAATTCCTATCGCTCGCAGGCGAGCAATCGCGTCCACTTCGGTCTCGGCCCTGCAAAACAGGTGAAACGGCTCACAATCCGCTGGCCTTCCGGCAAGGTCCAGATCTTGAGTGATCTCGAGGGAGGGAGGTCCCATATAATCAAGGAAAGTGACTGATCTTGGGGGGATTTATCAAGGATGTCACCTTTTGCGTTGACCCTCAGTAGGCTACTCCCGAGACTGTGGGACACGTTCCTGTGTAGACTCACAAAGAAAACCCAATGATCAAGGTAATCGCCCTCTCCTCGGCCGTGTTCACGACCTCAGTCCTGTCGGCGTCATCGGCTCTTGTTAATCGTTACAGCTTCGGTGATGCCGGTGGCGCAGCGGGATCTGTCGTCACCGACTCCGTTAGTGGTGCCAACGGAGTCGTGGTAGGAGACGGCGGGTTGTTTTCGGGAGGTTCTCTCTCTCTCCCCGGCGGTGCCGGAAACTCCACGGCGGCCTATGTCGATCTACCCAATGGGATTCTCTCGGCACACAGTCAGGTTACCGTTGAAGCCTGGTATACCCAGCAAGGTCTGCAGGGGTGGTCCCGGGTCTGGGACTTTGGTTCGAGCATAGGTGGTGAGGTTCCGGGATCCGGGGGTGGCGGTCAGGGTCAGGATTACTTCATGTGGGCGAACAACCGTGGGACAAACATCGGCCAGCAGCGCATGGAGATCCGCAACCTGGATGCTGGAACGCTGGGAGGCGGTACTGGCCCTGTTGATGGCGATACCGAGCCCGTTGACGCAAACCTGGCGTCCTCGCTCGGCACTCAGTATCATGTAGCGGTTGCCTGGGACGGGATCGCAAATACGGTCTCGGTCTACAGGGATGGACAGTCAATCGGGAGCAGAGCGGTCACCTTTGGTCCTCAGGACATGAACGACGTCAACAACTGGCTGGGTCGTTCCAACTGGACCAACGACGCCTATTTCCAAGGGGACTTTGATGAGTTTCGTGTCTGGAACAACGTGTTTGACGACAGCATGGCGGCCGCATCCTTCGCCGCAGGGCCCGATTCTGTGATTCCCGAGCCGTCTGCAATCGGACTGGCAGGTATCTCGGGTCTTCTTCTTCTCCGGCGCAGGCGCCGGTAGTCTCCCGGAGAGTTTGCTTTCCAGCACCCGTCCGGTTTGCTCGGGCGGGTGTTTTTTCATGCCAAGGGGCTGGTTGTTACATGAAATAGTGCAGCGAAGAAGATCCCAGCGCCTTATTCAGCCATGAAACCGAACTCCTCCAAGATCCGAGGCCTCTCTTCCTGCGTGGTGCTTGTGGCGGTGTTCTTCCTGGGTAGCTGCGAGAAGTCCGGTGAACCTGATGAGGAAGTGAAGCTGGCGGAGAGCCGCAGAGCGTCTCCGGCGCCCGGGAGTATTGAAGCGCGCCCGTTTTTGCACCGGGTGGCGCGAATGGAGGGCGAACCACTCTTTGATGCACTCGGGGCGGAGAGGACCGGGATAGACTTCGGGCCTTACTGGGAGGACCCTGCGAGTGTCCTGAAGGAATTCATTTTTCTGAATCCATCAGGTGGACTCTGCACGGGAGACTACGACGGAGACGGACTGGTGGATCTGTATATCACTAGTCCCTCAGGCGGGAACCGGCTCTACCGGAACCAGGGAGAGTTCCGTTTTGAAGACGTCACTGAGAGGACTGGCGTGGCAGATCCGGATTTCTGGGGGACAGGCGCAAGCTTTGTCGATATCGACAACGATGGTGATCTCGATCTTTACGCCTGTGGCTACACGCGGCCCAACAAGATGTTTATCAATGATGGTGCCGGCCAGTTTGCCGACCGGGCGGGCGAACTGGGCCTCGATTTCAATGGCGGCAGCATGATGATGAGTTTCGCCGATATCGATAATGACGGCGACCTCGACGGTTATCTGGCCACCACGGCGGTGGCGCCCCCGCCGGGAACGAAATTCCAAGTCGATTTCGTCAAGCGGCAGAGCGATGGGAAGGAGGTGCCGGTGGTGGTGCCGGAGTTGCGGGAGTACTGGGAAATCCTGATCAAGCCAGGGGACAAGGCCCAGCGTGTCGAATCGGGTCAGTATGATCACCTTTTCCGTAATGAGGGAGGTAAGTTTGTGGACGTTTCCAGGCAGGCGGGAATTGAAGGGGCCTATTTCACCCTTTCTGCAACATGGCTCGACTATGATGCGGACGGGGATGCCGATCTTTACGTCTCCAATGATTTTACAGGACCGGACATGCTCTACCGCAACCGCGGAGACGGCACATTCGAAAATGTCATCCGTGAATCTGTTCCGCACACTCCGTGGTTTTCAATGGGAAGCGATGTGGGCGATCTGAACAATGATGGACTCCTGGATCTCTTCGCAACGGATATGTCAGCGACTTCTCATTATCGAGAGAAGATAATGATGGGAAACATGGATGACATGGGCTGGTTTCTTGAGTGGGCGCAGCCTCGCCAGTACATGCGCAATGCGGTCCTGATCAACGCGGGAACGGGACGTTTTCGTGAGAGTGCATTCCTCTCGGGGCTGGCCAGCACGGACTGGAGCTGGACGCCACGGATCGAGGATTTTGATCAGGATGGCCGGGCGGATGTTTTCGTGACGAATGGTGTGATGCGCGACAACATGAACAGTGATCTCTCGATGTTCTCGGAAAGGAACTTCAAGCCCGGCTCCCCGGAATACACCCGGTTCTGGCTGGAGAAGCCACTGCGCAGGGAGCACAACCTCGCTTTCAGGAATGAAGGCGACCTCAGGTTCAAGTCCGTGGGTCCAAAGTGGGGATTAGAGCACCTCGGGGTGAGTTTCGGAGCGGCAAGTGCCGATTTTGATGGGGATGGCGATCCGGACCTGGTGGTCAGCAACGTGGGGGAACCGGTGACCCTTTATCGTAACGGAGTGGCCGGCAGCAACCGGCTGGCTGTCAAGTTGACCGGGAGGTCGAGCAACCAGAACGGCCTTGGCGCGACCATCTGGTTGACCTCGTCGGCAGGAACGCAGACGCGTTTTGTCACGGCGGCCCGGGGCTGGCTGTCCGCAAGCGACACCACCGTCAATTTCGGACTGGGAGATGACGAAAATGTCGAGAAGCTGGAAATCCTCTGGCCGGGAGGAACCCGGCAGGTCTTCACGGACCTTCAGGTGAACCAGCATTACACCATCACGGAACCAGTTGGTCAGCCAGCACCCGGACAGCAGGCGAAACCTCCGCCCCTCTTTTCCCCATCGTCCCATCTCGCCGGGGCCGTTCATCGGGAAGAACCCTTTGATGACTTTGCCCGCCAGCCTCTCCTCCCCAACAAATTGTCCCAGTTGGGTCCCTGCACGGCTTGGGGAGATGTGGATGGGGATGGCGATGTGGACCTGTTCCTTGGTGGAGCCCATCAAGCGGCCGGGCAAATTCACCTCAATCAAGGTGACGGCTCTTTTTCCCGGCGCGAGCCTGCGGCCCTTGTAGCCGATGCCGGGGCCGAGGACATGGGAGCTCTTTTCTTCGATGCGGACAGCGACGGGGACCTCGATCTCTATGTGGCAAGCGGGGGGGTTGAAAAGGAACCCGGGCACGAGAGCTATCGTGACCGCCTGTATCTCAACGATGGCCGTGGGGATTTCACGCCGGCAGGCGAGGGAGTCCTGCCCGGGAACCGTACGAGTTCGGGACCCGTGGCCGCTGCTGATGTTGACCGGGACGGGGATCTCGACCTCTTTGTTGGCGGGCGTGTTGTTCCCGGGCAGTGGCCACTCGCTCCGCCGAGTCGTCTTCTGATCAACTCGGGAGGTCGCTTCGCTCTGGCGAGCGAAGAACAGTTTGCAGTGGGGGAAGCCGCGGGCATGGTAACCGGGGCGCTCTGGTCCGATGCCGACGGAGATGGGTGGAGCGACCTCTTTCTCACGGTTGAATGGGGCCCGGTCCGTTATTTGCGAAACGAGGGCGGCAAGCTCGTCGATCGTACCGGGGAGGCGAACCTTGGAAGGCATCTTGGCTGGTGGAATGGAATTGCGGGTGGAGACATGGATGGTGATGGCGACGTGGACTATCTGGTCACCAACAACGGGCTCAACTCGAAGTACAAGGCCAGTTCGGAACTTCCAGAGTTACTCTACTACGGAGATCTCGACGGGACGGGGAAGGCTCACATAGTCGAAGCGAAGTGTGATTCGGAGGGCCGGCTTCTTCCGCGCCGGGGCTTTAGTTGCTCACGCAACGCCATGCCGTTTCTCGATTCGAAGATGAAGACCTTTCACAACTTTGCCAGTGCGGCGCTTGGCGAACTGTATACGGACCTTCGCCTGTCGAGATCCCTGCGCTTGGAAGCGAATACTCTGGAAAGCGGGATACTGATCAATAACGGCCGGGCTGTCTTCGAATGGCGGGCCTTGCCCCGGATTGTTCAAATCGCCCCCTCCTTCGGAGTTGTCATTGAGGATCTTGATGCAGATGGAGACCTTGATGCGGTTCTGGCGCAGAATTCCTTCAGTCCACAGCGGGAGACCGGGAACATGGATGGCGGGCTGGGGCAATTGCTACTGAATGATGGCACTGGCTGGTTTACCGCGGTGGAGCCGGCTGCGAGTGGTGTGGAGGTGCCGTGGGACGCCAAGAGTCTCTCGATGGCGGACCTCGACAGCGATGGCAGGCCGGACCTCGTGTTTGGAATCAATGACGGTGCCGTCATGACGTTCAAGCGAATGGGTGGTTCCAAGGCATTACGGATACGTCTTGCGGGGGAACCGGGGAACCCTGCTGCCCTTGGGGCCAGGGTCAAGATAGGAAGGCAAATCCGTGAAGTGGGAGCGGGTGGAGGCTATTCAGCACAATCCGAGCGCACGCTCTACTTTGCCAGACCGGACGCGGACTGTAACGCCTTGGTCCGCTGGCCTGATGGATCGACTTCCGAGTTCCCGGTAGGGGCCGGGCTTGATGAACTCACCCTGAAGAAGCCAGGACGGTAGCCACAAGACTCCCTCCAGGATCATCAGTCCGGGTGGCATAAGAATCTGCCCAACCCAAATACGCTCCGGCACGAGCAGGGTAATTCGGAGGGCAGAGACGGTGATATGAAGAGCAATGCCTTGACAGGGCACAATGTTTTGATATTTCCAGAATAATGGAATTAATGGAAGCGACAGGTGCTCTTGCGGCCCTGGCCCAGCCCTCCCGGCTGGCGGTTTTCCGTTTGCTGGTTTCTTCCGGGCCCCTTTGCGCGGGAGATCTCGCGGTAGAGCTGGCATTACCCAAGCCGACTCTGTCGTTCCACCTGAAGGAACTGACGAGAGCCGGTCTGATAGGCGCGGAGAGAGATGGCCGGGTGATATACTACGGAGTCAGTGCGCAGGGTTTCCGGGAGCTCATGGAGTTTCTTACCGAAGACTGTTGCCAGGGGAAACCGGAGCTGTGCTTCCCCGAAGGCAGAAGGCGGGCGCCGGCCCGGTCCATTTGCTGATCAAGTGTAGAAAAGACCATGAGCATACGTATTGGTATCAACGGGTTTGGAAGGATGGGACGGCTGGGCCTGCGGGCGGGCTGGGACAATGAAGATCTTGAAATCGTTCACGTCAATGAGGTGAAGGGAGGGTGCAAGCTGGCAGCGCATCTCCTTGAGTTTGACACTGTGCATGGGCGTTGGGATCGCGGCATCGAGGCGGGAGATGACTGGTTTTCGGTGGAGGGACGGAAGGTGAGTTTTTCGGAGGAAGCTCTTCCTGGTGCGGTCGACTGGGCTGCCCATGGGGTGGACGTGGTGGTGGAAAGCTCGGGGGCGTTCCGGACGAGAGAGGTGCTGCAGCCGTATTTCGAGGGCGGAGTGCGCAAGGTGGTGGTGGCGGCTCCCGTGGAGGAGGCGCTCAATATTGTGATGGGCTGTAACGACGGGCTCTACGACCCGGCCGAACATGACCTCGTGACCGCGGCATCGTGCACGACGAACTGTATCGCGCCGGTGGTTAAGGTGATTCAGGAGAAGATCGGAATCGTGCACGGCCTGATCACCACCCTGCACGATGTCACCAACACGCAGGTGGTGGTTGACGCTCCACACAAGGACTTCCGGCGGGCGCGTTCGGCTCTCAATTCATTGATTCCCACCACCACGGGCTCAGCCACTGCAATCACGATGATTTATCCTGAGCTCCTGGGTAAGCTGAACGGATTGGCAGTCCGTGTGCCTCTCCTGAATGCGAGCCTGACTGATTGTGTCTTCGAGTTGACGCGTGACACCTCGGTAGACGAGGTGAACGGCATGTTGCGGGCTGCCTCGGCCGGGGAGTTGAAGGGAATCCTCGGCTTCGAGGAGAAGCCCCTGGTTTCGGCAGACTTCGTGAATGATGTCCGCTCGGGAATCGTGGATGGACCGGCTACCATGGTGAACGATGGACGACAACTCAAGGTTCTGGTCTGGTACGACAATGAGCAGGGCTACGCTCACCGCCTGATGGAACTGGCGGCCAAGGTTGCCCGTTCGCTTTCGTAGAGGAGCGTGGCCGGAGCCACTCGAGAATGGACCTGCGGAACTACACGATTGTCACGGCGTCCTATTGGGGGTTTACCCTCACCGATGGGGCCTTACGCATGCTGGTCCTGCTCTATTTCCATGGTCTGGGCTATTCGCCGGTGCAGTTGGCCTTCCTGTTCCTGCTGTATGAATTGTGCGGGGTGGTGACCAACCTCGTGGGCGGCTGGATCGGGTCCCGGATGGGCCTGAAGATCACGCTGTTCGGTGGGCTGGCGATCCAGATTGCCGCTCTGCTTGCTCTATCCCTGGTGCAGCCGGACTGGCTAACAGTCTTCTCCGTGGCGTATGTCATGGGAGCGCAGGCCCTCTCGGGCATTGCCAAGGATCTGACCAAGATGAGTTCCAAGAGCGCGGTCAAGCTCCTGGTGCCTGGCGGTAGTGGAGGTCAGGAGGGGGCGGGGAAGCTGCTCTTCCGGTGGGTTGCGGTTCTCACCGGGTCGAAGAATGCGCTGAAGGGTGTGGGTTTTCTGCTTGGAGGCCTGCTACTTGGTGAGCTGGGTTTCGTGGTAGCGCTCTGGACCATGGCGGGCGCGCTGGCGCTTGTCCTCACGGTCGGGGTCATCTGCCTGAGGGAGGATCTTGGGAAATCAAAGGAGAAGGTGAAGTTCACCCAGCTCTTTTCCAAGAGCCGGGAGATCAATGTGCTTTCGCTGGCCCGATTCTTTCTCTTCGGGTCGCGGGATATCTGGTTCGTGGTTGGTCTTCCGGTCTTCCTGAAGGAATCGCTGGGTTGGAGCTTTGCGGGAGTCGGGGCCTTCATGGCGGCCTGGGTGATTGGATATGGCCTCGTCCAGACGGTTGTGCCCGGCCTGATCCGGAGGAGCGGGGCGGTGGCGGGAGCGCGGGCGGCGTTGACGTGGGGAGTGCTGCTGGCTCTGGTCACGACGCTGATTGCCCTGGCGGTGGTGTCAGAGTTTCAGGTGGTTGTGTTCGTATTGGGAGGATTGGCCGTTTTCGCAGCTGTGTTTGCTGTGAACTCAGCGGTGCATTCCTACCTGATCCTGGAGTATACCGATGCCGATAAGGTCGCCCTGAACGTGGGGTTCTATTACATGGCGAATGCCGGCGGACGTCTCGTTGGAACGCTTCTTTCCGGGATATTGTATCTCTTGGCGGGTCTGGGAGGCTGCCTCTGGGCAAGTGCGGGATTTGTGCTTGTGGCGGTGGGGCTGACATCACTTCTCCCCCGGCGCGAGTCGGTGAATGTGGACCGTGAGTCCTCTCCGACTGGGTGAAGCGTTGCAGCGTAGCCCCCGGACGAGGTAGCACCATAGCGGCGGTGCGGGCATTTTCGTGAGGCTTCTTCAGCAGGCCGGATTCCCGAGGCCGGGTCTGAAGCGAGAAAAACAGGTGCTCCGGCAAGGATTCGAGGGCATTTGGTCTGCAGGGTGATTGGACCGAGAATATTGGGGGAGCTTTGAATTCTGGGTGGTGAAAGGAAAAGATCTCTGCTAGGTATGCTGGCAAGTCTTCCACATCGCGTATTCCATGAAGCTTAAAGCTCTGATTCCGTTTGCCGTTTTGGCATGTGCCTCTGCGTTCGCTGGTCGTATCTGGGTCCCCCAGAACGCTCTGTATCTCCGAACGGATGGCCTGACCGCTCGCGATGGCTCCGATGATTTTACCGGCGTGATTCCCACGAACGACGTGACCGATCCCGCGTATGGGACGGCCGCAACCGTTGCAGGTGGTGCGGGGGGCGTGCTCAGTCCGCACATCGATGTGGATCGCGAACCGGGCAATGCACCGGTGGATCTCACCGGGGACGATTTCGATCTGGCCTTTACCTTCCAGTTCTTCGATGCGGACGGTCAGTTTGGATTCACGGAAAATTTCGACGACCGGGTGCAGATTAATATTCTCCCGGTTGCCAGCAACACGGACCTCTCGCCGCGCGGGGCGCCCGGTCCCCAGCACCGGGACCTTAATTTCGAAGTCCGGACCAGCCCAAACTATGATTTCAGTGGAACAGCTGGCGGAGGCTGGTTCCACGCCGAGGTGATCTTCGTGGAAGACGGCGGTAACGCTGGAGCGGCCGCGAATATCGGGTTCGGCTTCAATGCGTCCGGGGGAGGCGCTTTCGGGGCAGGAGGAGGGGGCAATCCCGCTGACTACGGTGGTATTGGGTTTATGCCTGAAAATGGCACCAATGGTGGGGAGGCATTTTTTGATCTCGACCCGGTTACGGGGGAGTCCTGGGGTTCCCTGCTTGTTCCGGAGCCCAGTTCGCTGCTCCTCAGCCTGGGAGGTCTTGGCCTTCTGTTCCGGCGCCGCCGGTAAGCGAGCGGGGTGAACATCCGCATCTGGAAAGCTGCTCTGCCTGCCTCCCGGCGGAATCCCTCAGCAGCTGCAGTTCGGGCCTGAGGGGATGATGGTGATTCTTCCCGGAAAGTAGCCAGGCCAGACCCCATGCTTGATGTCGTCTGTGCGCTGATCCTTCGGGAGGAGAGTGTTCTTCTCTGCCAGCGAGCGGAAGGAAAACATCTGGCCGGATGGTGGGAGTTCCCTGGTGGGAAAGTGGAAGAAGGAGAAGAGCCGGCAGATGCCCTTCGAAGAGAGATCGAGGAAGAACTTGGGTGCCTGATCGAGCTCCTTGAGGAGCCGGCTCTCCCTCCTGTGGTGCACGTCTACCCTGATCTCTCTCTTCGCCTGCAGGGGTTCAGGAGCTGCCTGGCGATACACTCGCCGGAGCCCCGGGCTCTGGAACATTCTGCGATTGAGTGGGTGCCCCATGGGCAGGTCGAGGAGTTTGCGCTTGCCGCGGCAGACCGGAAACTCTGGCACGCTGTGAGAAGCATTGTGGAGCGGTAGGTCTTCCGGCCGGAATTGGTCCGGAAGAGGGGCAGTTGTTTTAAAACGGTGTTCGATCCCAGCCCTGATAACCGGTCACCTGGTCTGCGTCGTCCACAGCGGGGGCTGCTCCGGTCTACCTCCCGTCCGTTAGCCGGTCGGCCAAGCTGGAAGGCAGGCCAGCCTCCAGGATTTTCCGCTGGGTGGTATCACGATCGTAGTCGACCCGGCGGTAGTGGATCAGACCCTCGGCGAGGTCGTAGATGACATAGCAGGCACGCGGATCGCCGTCCCGGGGTTGTCCCACCGAGCCGATATTGATGAAGTATTTCAGACCTTCCTCGACCTCGACCAGCTCCGCGGCTACCTCGCGGACGCGGGAACCTCGGACAAATACCCGGGGCACATGGGTGTGACCGTGGAAACAGACGTGGGTGAACTGGTAGGAGAAGTTCGACATGGCGTCGAACTTGTTGGTGACGTAGTTCCACGCCTGGGGCTGATCAAGGGTAGAGTGCACGGCCGTGAAGTTGTGCACCTGCCGAACCATCCGGAGTGAGCGGAGCCACTCCTGCTGGTCCCCGGTGAGCTGTTCCCGCGTCCACTCCAAAGCGGTGGCGGCCGTGGGATTCATGGTGTCCAGTGAGTGGTCGCCACCGGCGTCCTGGTCGTGGTTTCCTTTTACGACCGGACACGCCATGGCCCTGACCCGCTCGAGACACTCCGCGGGATTGGCATTGTAGCCCACGACATCGCCGAGGCACACCCACTCGCTGCAGCCCTGGGTGGTAGCGTCTTCCAGGACGGCCTCCAGTGCTTCCAGATTGGCGTGTATGTCTCCAAAGAGAGCGATTCGCATGGCTCAGCTCCGCAACGGCGGGAGGGAAGGAATAGAAACGGCCCGAAAGCCTGTCGAGTGAAAGGTTCAGCGATTACGAGGGTCCTGAACCCTGCGGCCACCGTTCGTGCTCCTCAGGTGCAGGAGATAATCATCGCGAGGCCGGTTCATCCAGAGATTGCGCCAAGTGCGCGTGCGGGGTTTCCCGGTCAGGGGATGGGTTCCAAAGGGTTGTTTGGTGAAGGGGTTTCGTTCAAAGACATGCTCCGGGGGGTCTGTCTCTTATACACATCTGACGCTGCCGACGATATGCAGTGTGTA
>CAWWCX010000107.1:0-11141 GCA_963935445.1 uncultured Roseibacillus sp. | reverse complement strand
CCCCTGGATCTTCTCCCCGGCCACCCCGGAACTCATCGCGGCCCGCCCGCAGGGGGCGCCACGCTCGCGGGCCCACATCAACTCAATGAGGGACTCGGGGCGCGCAAGGCTGCCGGCGTGAGTCGCAGGAATCCGCTCCGTGCTCCGCTTCATCGCACGACCTCGTAGTTGATCGTCCGCAACTGCCCCCGGATTCGCTCGATGGACTCCTCCGCGAGGGGCCGTACCGGCCGACGGAAATGTGGACTTGGAAACTGCCCCATCAACCACCGGGCCACCTTCATTCTCTGGTGGGCACCGCACCCGGGTTCTCCGAAATTGTAGATCAACCGGGCTAGGGGGGCGACTGTCCGCTGGGCCTCCTTGGCACCAGCCAGGTTCCCGTCCAGACACGCGTGCACAAGATCGATCATGAGCCGGGGGACAAAGCCCGCAAACCCGATCAGGGCCCCATCTCCAGCCTCCAGCAGGCTTGGAAGGAGATACTCGTCGTGGCAGGTCACGACACTGACGCGGGGAGCCGCTTCCTTGAGCTGCTCGTAGTCGAAAAGCCAGCGTGACATGTCCCGCGTTCCCATCTTGATCATGACCACCTGCGGGATTTTCACGAACTCGCTCATCTCATCCAGTGAGTATCCGGCCTTCGTCCAGGCCGGATACTGGTGAACGACGATATCCACCGCCGCCTCCGCAACGTCCTCGAAGAACCCAACCGCCGTGGCTGGGGACCTTCCGAAACGCAGCCAGTGATGAGGGGGCATGAGGAGGATGGCATCCGCTCCGGACTCCTTCGCTGCCCGGGCATGATCGATCGCTTCGAGAGAGCCCTCGGCCGACACTCCGCTGATCACCTTCACCGCGCACCCGGTCTCCCGGTTGGCGGCGTCGACCGCTTCCCGGACCAGGGCAGTTACCCGATTCCGCTCCCCCGGCCGCAGGGACATGATCTCCCCGGTATGTCCGTTGCAGGTCACTCCGCGGATGCCCTCCACCCGCGCCAACTCTCCGATGTATGCTTGCAACCCCTCCTCATCAATACTCTCGTCAGCAAGGAAGGGGCAGAGGGTAGCAGGAAAGACACCCGTCCAGGGATGTGTTCTCCAATCGCCGCTCATGATGGTATGAGATGGTATAGAAATGCTGCCGGGAGCCACGTGCGGGCCCTTTCTGGCGAGGCCGCCGGAGCGTATGGACCGGGCATCCGCGAGACAACCCCTATCCCCGCGAATCTCCCACATTTCCCCAGACCTTCCCCCGGACTGGCACGAATCCTCATCTCCGGCCGGTGGACTCCCGGGGCATCGATGAGAAAGGACCGGAAAACCGCCCCGGACGACCGGGGAGACCCTCAGGTCGCGATCCAGCAACCGGCCTCCACCGACCGGGAAGCGGCATCCGTAAACTTCTGGGCGATCCACCCGTCCTCGAGGTCGGGGTGCTCCCCGCCCCCGGTCTCGCCACGCACCACGGGAGCGAGCGCCGGAAAGACCCATTTGGCAAAGCGGTTTCCGAACCCCTCGTCCGGAGCGTTCTCGACCACTCGTTTCTCCTGGTCCGGGGTAACCAGCACAACCTCTCCTGACCAGCGGTCAACGCTGAGTGAGGCCTTGGTGCCGTGCAGTTCCAACTCCGGAGCGAGATGCTTGCGCAGGAAGGTCGCATGCGAAAGAAGATAGGTCCCCACTGCGCCGTTGTCATAACGGCAGGACAGGCTGGCATAGTCCACCGTGCCACCCTGACGAGCACCCCCGGCATCCTCTCTCTCATTCTGACTCCAGTTCAGCGCTTCCCCCAGGTTGATGGCGCCAAGATCGGCCTTGGAGGGTGTCAGGGTTTCCCCGTGCGAAAGCACCTCCCTCGCCTCAGCACCAATGATCCAACGCACTGCGTCGTAGGCATGCGATCCCACATCTGCGATCGTCCCCGCTGAGGACAGCTGCGGATCGTCCCGCCACGTCAGCGGCATGGTCGCCGGTCGCGGATTCTGCCAGCGAAAGACCGTTGAAACAATTTCCCCGAGCTCGCCAGCGGCCACGATCTCCCGGGCAATTCCAAAAACCCGCACCATGCGCGTCCAGAACGGAACGAAGTGGGCCAAGGCCGGACTGGCGTCGCGATAAAGTTTCCACATCTCCCCGGCCTCCCCGGCGTTCATCCCCACCGGCTTTTCGCAGAGGAGATGCTTTCCCCGGGCGGCACAGGCCAGCACGGCCTCATGGTGAAGTGCATCCGGGGTGGCAACGATGACAAGATTCACCCCCGGGTGCTCCACTACCTGACGCCAGTCCGTGGTAGCCAATTCCGCTCCATCCTCTTCCGCAGCCTGTGCCAGCAGGTCTTCCCTCCGCGCACAAAGCGCCACTACCTGCGCCTCCTCACACTCCCGGATCTCCGCCCGGTAGGGCGCCCCGATAAAACCGGTCGCGCCCAGAACCCCTACTCTGAAGGTCGGATCTGCCATGGCAGTCCCTTTAGCGCTCCAATCCGTGCTGGTCCACTCTCGAATGCAGCCTGCCCTTCCCTGCCGCGTCATGAGAGAGGATTCATCGTGCAAAAGGTTGATCTGGAATTTCCTGTACCTAGGGTTCTGCCACGAGATCCCCCGGCGACATCTCCGCTTCCCCATGTCCAACTCACCGTCTCCTCCTCGTCTCGGCGCCGCCGCCGCCGTGGGAGTGGTGATCTGCGCTTTCCTCGGCTGGTTCTTCGGGGGAACCCAGATCGCCCTCAACAACCTGATCCAGACTGGTGTTCTCGACGTTCTCGACCAGTCGGAAGCCATCGACCAGAACCTCTACGGCGAACTTACCGCCAAGGTGCGCGACAAGTCAGCTACCGCGGGTGAGCTCGCCCAGATGAATGAATGGAGTCCCCTCGTGAAGAAATGGTACGCATGGCTGCAATGCGCCTTTCTCTTCGGGGCCGCCGCGGGCGGTTACATTTTCGGCAAACTGGGCGACCGTATCGGCCGGACCCGGACTCTGGGAATCTCCATCATCTGGTTTTCAGCCTTCACGGGGCTCACATGGTTCGCTGCCAGCCCGGAGCAATTGTTTGTCATGCGCTTCCTCGCCTGCCTCGGCATCGGTGGCACCTGGCCCAACGGAGTCGCCCTCGTGAGCGAGGTCTGGGCCACTACCGCCCGTCCTGTCCTGGCGAGCGCGATCGGCATGGCCGGCAATCTCGGCATCTTCACCATGTCGAACCTCTCCCGGATATTCGCTGAGAACGAAATCAGCTGGAAGATGGGCCTTCTTGCCAACACTGCTCCCATTCTCCTCGGGGCTCTCATCCTTGCGCTTCTGCCCGAGTCCCCGAGCTGGCAGCTCAACACTCCTGCGCAAAAGGAAAAAAAACCATCTGTCTTCCGGAAGCCGCATCTCAAGGTCACCCTGATCGGAATTGCACTCGCTACCATTCCACTCATCGGCGGCTGGGGAAGCGCGAATTGGATGGTCCCCTGGGCTGCGGACGAGGGCAAGGCCATCGGGGACGGCACACTTGCACCCCGCGTTGTCATGTACAGGTCCCTCGCCAGCATTGTGGGGAGCCTCCTCGCCGGCCTCATTGCCATCACGCTCGGACGACGCCGGACCTACCTCATCGCGGCTCTGGCGGCCTTCGTGTCGGCACAACTCGCCTTCTGGTTCACTTCCCCCCACGACGAGGCCTTCTTCATTCTGGCTGCTGTCCTGGGCATCTTTAACGGGATCTTCTTCGGGTGGCTGCCTTTTTTCCTGCCCGAACTCTTTCCCACCCGCGTCCGCGCTACCGGGACCGGGGTAAGCTTCAACTACGGCCGAATCCTGACCGCACTCTCCATATTTGGCACCGGTTACGTCCTCGGATCCTTCAACCACGACTATGCCGCGATCGGCAGGATCACCAGTTTCGTCTTCCTTCTCGGCGTGGTCGCCATTTACTTCGCTCCCGACACCAGCAAACGCAACATGGCGGAATGACCAGGATCCAGCTCCAGCTCGAACCCGAACGGGAAGCCCTCTACACGGAGGCCTCCACCCGCCTGCACGAGGTAGAAATCGTCCCCACCGACGGAGACGCCCTCATCACGAGCACTCTGGGGAGCAGCCCCCTCCCCACGCTGCTCGATCAACCAGGTCGTTTCGATCCAGCTTCCCTGCGGGACGTGGCGGCGCCGAGAATCATGCCGGCCCATCAGTGGCGGTTCTCGCCCAGCGTGCTCCCGGTGGAGGAGAGCCGAAGGAACGGACAACTCGGGGAACCCGGCCTTCTGCGCATTCATCACTGGCTGGTCACTCCCTCTGAGGCTCCCGCCACGGCCTTTCCCCAGGTCGATCTCGCCCACTGGTTTTTCGGGTGTCGGCCCGAACACATCCACACTCTCCGGCGAGAACACTACCTCCACTATCATCTCGGCTTCAAGGATGGAGGCATGGCGCTCATCGACATCGCAACGCACCGCCCCGGAAAAGAAAACTACTATTCCATGCACCTGATCGGCTCTCAGGGAGCAGCCTATGCCGACGACCACCGCAACGTGCATCTGCAGTTCGGGCCCGGTGGCACGCGCGCTCACCTGCACCCGCCAAACGAACTCCTTGCCGTGCAGGCGATGCTGACCGAGTTCACCGCCGGCCTCCGGGAAGATCGTCCATGGAGTGTGGGCATCAGCGAAACCAGCGATGCCCTTGAAACCGTGAAGGAGGCTTTGAGCTGATCATGCCAGGACCAGCGAACGTCTACCGGGCACTCGTCCTCAGTGTGGTCAAGCACGACTACCTTCCCAACGCCGTGGCTGCTCATCCCCGCTTCCGCCTGGTGGCCGTGGCGGACGACCCCGACCGTCCCGCCTGGACACACGAACGCAACCAGCTCTATGCCGACCAGCACGGCATCCCCTACCACCGGGACGTGGAGGCTGCCCTGGCGGATTGCGACCTCGTGGTCGTGAGTCCGGAAGCGGAACGCCACTGTGACCTCGCACTGCGGGCCGCCAAGGCCGGCAAACACATCGTGGTGGACAAGCCGCTCTCTCCCAGCCTCGCCGATTGTGATGCCCTCGCGGCCGCGGTGGAAGAGCGTGGACTCAAGTGCCTCGTCTGGAATCGCAACTTCCTGCCCGCCCTTGTGGAAGCCCGCCGGGCTGTCGAGGAGGGAGTGCTTGGCACCCTCCAGGCCATTCACTGCGATTTTTATTTTTCCAAGGATGCCGGACCACCGAAAGGCTCGCGAGGACCGGGCGATCCCCCTATCAACTGGCTCGCACGGCAAATGGACGCTCACGCCGACGGCTCGGACGGCGGAGTGGGAGTCGCTCCCCTGGGCGAGCTCCAGATCGAGGGCATCTATCCCCTCGCTTATATCCACATGCTGGCGCAGCTACCGGTCGCGCGGGTCTTCGCCCGCACGGCCACCCATTTCCACCAGGCCAACGTAGACAACGAGGTCGACGACCTCGCTTCAGTCACCCTCGAGATGGCGGACGGCTCTACCGGCTCGCTCGCGATCGGCCGCATCGGGGCGTCCGCGCACCCGGACATCGGCGAAATCAAGCTTCACCTCCTCGGGAGCGAGGGATCGCTCGTCGTCAGCGAAGCGCGCCCCGAAGTCGCTGTCTACGCCCGCAGCCAATCCTCCACCGAGTTCAAGCACCGGCGCGTCGCAGACGAGAATAATTATCTCCTCATGCAGAATTTCGCGGACGCCCTCGACCATGACGCCGACCTCATTCTCGATGCCCGTGGGGCCCGCGATATCGCCGCTATCGTGCAGGCCTCCCTCGCAAGCGCCCGGTCCGGAACACCCGTCGATATCACCAGATGACCGCCAACAAACTCAGAGAACTTCTCCACAGCGGGGAACGGGTGGTGCTGGGCACCTGCCTGGTCTCCCCCTCCGCCAAGTGGCCACTCGTCGTGCAAAAGTGCGGCCTCGATTTCGTGTTCATCGACACCGAGCACATCGCCTTGAACCGCGAAACCGTTTCCTGGATGTGCCGGACTTACGCCGCGATGGGAATCCCACCCCTCGTCCGTATTCCGACCCAGGATCCCGATGACGCCACCGTCGTGCTTGATGACGGAGCATCCGGAGTGATCGTTCCCTACGTCGAACATCCCGGGGTGGTCCGTGAAATGGTGGGCGCTACCAAGCTCCGGCCACTCAAGGGGGAGAAGGTGAGGCGGGCCCTCGAGGGGGAGAGCCTCGAGCCCGAACTGGCCGACTACATCGAAGGCCACAACGCCAACCATATCCTCCTGACCAACATCGAGAGCGTCCCGGCGATGGAAAACCTCGACCAGATCCTGGAGGAGAAGGGACTCGATTGCGTCCTGATCGGTCCCCACGACCTCTCCACCAGCCTCGGCGTTCCCGAGCAATACGACCATCCCCGGTTCCTTGAGGCCTGCTCCTTCATCCTCGGAAAGGCCCGCGCCGCCGGCATCGGAGCCGGCATTCATCACTGGCTATCTCCCGAGAAGCAGATCCAGTTTGTCGAAATGGGAGCCAATCTTCTGATTCACAAGGCCGACGCCATCTTTCTGTCGGAAGGATTGCAATCACAGCTCGGCGAAATCCGGAGCCTGCTCGGTCAGGAGGGCGGCCCCGGAGGCGGAAGCCAGGTCACGATCTAAAGCCAGAGAGCCCGGTTCGGTCGCCAGTTGTCCCGGTCCTTCAACAACCCGATCTTGAGCCGGCATTCAGCTGACGGCCGGAAAAGTATCGTCCCTGCTTCCGCCGGATGAGAACCGAGCCGACGCAGCTCCCAACCCGGCCAGCAAGACCGGACGTGGTCAGAGAGCCGGCAGGACCGCCTACCTCATCTCCACCCGCAAGCGGGCAAATTGGATCTGCCGCTCTCCCCGTGGATGTCCGGCCCGCCACGTTTCCGTCACGACTCCATCCTGCAGGCCGCTGGCTTCCTGGGCCACGCGAACTCCGTCAGCAACCCAGGTGACCAGGTCCTCGGAAAACTCCACCACGTATCGCAGGCCGTCGGCCCCCACTTCGCGGGGGAAGCTGATGGTCAGATACTCCTCCGCCACGCCGTCCACCAGAAAGACTCCTGCCCGGGCCACGGGCAGGAGGTGCGCCGTCGGCGTGGTCGGGTCTCCACCGAGGAAAAACTCCAACAGCGCGACCACCCCGTCGCGATCGGCATCTCCAAAGTCTTCGCTCACCTCGAAGCGCTCCTTCCAGGCCGCGTAATCCACGCCATCGGCCTTGCCCGGAGAGCCAAGGGGGAACCGGCTCGGCCGCCAGTTGGCCGGGTCTCCATGGTCCGGGCTCAGGAAGTCATCCACCCCGATGAGCACCAGGCTGGAATCGCCGTCCGCCGCCTCCGGCCAGGGAGACGCATCCGTGAACTCATCCACGTCGTGAATGGTCGTGCCCGCCCCAAAGGAGAGTTTCAACCGTTCGCCGCTATTACGCAGGTTGTCGCTGGGATATTCACCCGCAACGGGCAGCCCCGCACCATACCGCGCCTCGAAGGCAACCTGGTTCTTCACCACCAGGGCATAGTCCCCGGGAGCCAGGACCTCGATTGCGCTTCCCCCGAAATCGAAGTCCACCCCCTTGGTGAAGCGAACATTCCGGAGATCCAGTTCCGTGGGCCCCACATTCTTGAGCTCAATGAATTCAAACTCATCACGATTAGTCGTAATGAGGCGCTCGTCCCCCTCCGGCTCGGGGGGATGGTACATGAACTCCGAAATACGCAGATCGCGCAGATGGTCGGAGATATTCGGAGCGGTCGCCTGGAACTGCACGGGCTGGGACCAGTGGCTCCAGAGCCCGGTGGTATCCTTGTGGCGAACACGCACCCGGTAAGTCTTTCCCACTTTCACCGAGATGGGAGGAAACTGGTAAGTGGCATTGAAGGGCGCGAGTTCTCCCGACTCGAATGCCCCGGCGATCTCATAGATATTGGGCTCGGTCGGGTCGTAATTCACGACCCCCGGATTATGCACCTCCGCCAGACGCCATTCCATGGCCGCAAACCGGGAGCGGCTGGGACTGGAGAACGCACTGGAAACAAAGACCAGGCCATCGGAGGGATGACCCTCCGGCCCGGCATAGGTCAGCCCGGGGCGCGCCGGCTCCCTCCCATCGTCGCTCAGGAGCGTATTGGTCATCCACTCTCCGCGCGAGGCGATCCACGTCTTCACCACGCGCACCATCCCCGCAAAATCCCGGGTGGGGGCGATATCATAATAGCGATCCTTGTGATTGAGGCGCGGGTGGTTGTCCCACATGCGCCGGTCGACATCCACCAGCGACGGTTCTCCCGGCGTGTAGACGAACTTCACGGTCTCATCCACCAGCTTGTAACCCTCATCCCGGTTGAAGAGAAGGTCGAGCACCTCCCGGACACGGTTCTGGTAGTCCGCATTGAAAGCCGGATTCTGTGCCACCTTCGCCTTGAAGGAGTGGTTCCCGTTCCCATACATGTTGTTGGCGAAGGTCAGGTCCAGGTCCCAGGGCAGGACCTCGAATTTCCCGGTCTCGGGATTGTGGTAATAGAAGTAGTTTTTTCCGTAGGCGATGTCGTAGTGGTGGATGGCCTCCACGATCGTCCGGTAGCTCAGGTATTTTTCGACGTTGAGATTCTCTTCCCACCACTGCGCGGAAGGATTCCGCCCACGGTATCCACTGATGAAGGCGGAGACATCAGAGCGATTGCTCACCTGGGCCGGACCCTGGTTGTTGGATGTTCCCGCGTGGCCCTCGATCTTGTAGAGGTTTCCATCCGGGAGATCGTGTTCGTCCAGAAACTGCCCATCCAGCTGTTCGATGGCCAGATAGAGTCCATAATAGTCCGTCTCATACTGCGAGCGCGAAGGCCGGGTCTGGTCAACCACATAGAACTGCACGTGGTGCGTGTTGCTCGCTTCCACCCCGGCGAGTTCGAAGAGCCGGAAGCCGACCCCTTCAAAAAGCCCCTGCTCTCCTCGGTGCCGGAAATTCACCTGCTGGACAATGGAGGAAAAATTGAGCTTGTCCCAGCTCGTCTCATACTCGTTGCCGTATTCGTCCTTCGCCTGGAAGCGGCGCCCACGGTTGAAATCGAATTTCCAGAAGTTCTTTCCGAACTGGAAACGGTGTACTCCACCCCGGGGACGGTAGCGGATGTGGTCATAGACCTTGCCCTCGTAGACCAGCGTGCCGGGCCACAGGTACTCGGACCCTGAATACCCACTGAACTGTGAATCAGTCACCCAGCTCGACTTGCTCAACAGGAAGTAGGTGGGCACGCTCGACATCAGTTCTCCGGAGTAGCGCACCGGACTGTCTCCGTCACGAATGGAACCGGTCCAGTCAGGAGTCCCACTGTAGACAAAATAAGCAAAGTTGGGTTGCGGGTCATCCTCGTAGGGAACCCGCACCGATACTCCCCCTGCATCCTCCACCGTGATGCGGTAGCGCACCAGGTGACGGTTACGATTCAGGCTGCTCGCGATTGCCCCGCTGTAGATCCCGTCCCCCGCCACGGCGTCGTCGCCCTGGCCATCATCCCTCATGGGCAGGTCATTCCAGCCCCTTTCATAGTTGGGATCGATGTTAGGGGTCCCGTTGCTGTTATATTTCAGGTAGCGTCCAAAATAGGCTCCGGGCCGCACCAGCTGATAGCTGAGAGTCACCGCCGCCACCCCGTCGGGGTCCGTCACCTCGGCCGTGATGACCACCTGCTCACCGGTACGCGGCTCCTGTGGCCGGTGAGAAACGCGCCGGGTCTGGGGCGGAGCCCCGGGCGCATACACCGCGTTGCGCGCACCCGGAGTGGGGGCAGCTGAGCGCCAGCTTCCGCCCAGGTCACTCTCCAGCCCGGGATGAATCAGCTGTATCGACGGGCTTACGCCTCCCACCGGATCCCCAACCGTGGGCCACGGGAATCCCAGCCGGTAGTCCACCTTGCTGATCAGGGCCCCCCCGGGGTCACGCAGGTTCACGGTCTCTCCACTGTTCCGCAGTTTGCCTCGCCACGGTCCCAGTGCCTTCGACCATCCGAACCGGCTCGCCATCGTAGCCGGGTCCTGCGCCACGATGAGATAATCCCCACTCGCAATCCTCACACCCTCGGGGAAACGGAAGTCTATTCCACCGGTAAGTTCCCAGCCGCCGAGGGCAACCATCTCAGAGGTCGGATTGTGAATCTCCACGAACTCAGCGGACACGGTCTTGTCCGATTCGTCGTAATGGATCTCGTTGATGACCAGTGCGGGGGCATCGAGCTGGCCAAAGGCTTTCGCCGCAAGCAGGAAACCACCACACAGGATCGGTAAAAGGAGTCGCTTCATAAGATTGGGGGCCTGTGCGACACCTAGTTTGCAGGCTGGGATGACAAAGTAAACCCCGCGGCACTTTCAGCAGGAGCACCCTCTTGCATGCTTTTGCCTGCAGCTAAATGATTTCCCAGTCTACAAATCCGCTGCGGCAGTACCGATCCTGTGAATCTCCGCCCCGACATACCACTCACTTCGGAACGACACCCTTTCCCACAGTGGTTGGCTCACAACCCTGGGGAGCGGACGAGGATTGGGGCCCCTGATCCGCGGGGCCTTCCTCAAGGCACCCGGGACCGCCCGCCACCCCTGATGCCGGCCCCCCGCCCGGCAAAGTCGACAAAGAAATCTGCTCCTGAGGCTCCATGACCGAAAAAGGGCCGCATTTTGGAGATCAACTCTTGGAGGGCTTAAGAGTAGTCCGATCGTGCTACCTGCTGAAAGTTTCGAAAAACCCGCCAATTGCGTTGACGGTGCGCGCAGACCTTGTTGCTATCCGCGCACTGCTGCGCATGCATGTCGACAAACGTCGGTCGCGCTTTAGGCGGTAAAACCCAAGTAAACCCAATCTGCTACCACACATGAAAAAGTATTTCGTGGCCATGGCTCTTAGCGCAGGGCTCATCGGTATTACTCAGGCAGCCGGTGTCCATAGCGGCATCACCACCTACTACAATTTTGATGGCAACTTGAACGACAGCGCAGGCTCGCTGGCGGGCAACGCCAACACAACTGACGACAACCTCTCTCCCGCTTCGGGTCATCCCGGCACACTGGGCGGCGGTCTCTTCGGTGGCGGCAGTTATCTCGGTTCCGGGCCCAACACCGGTCATGCCGAAGCCCCCTTCAGCCCCGATCTCGACGGCGGCACCA
>CAWWCX010000106.1:0-11223 GCA_963935445.1 uncultured Roseibacillus sp. | reverse complement strand
CACTCCAATCCAGCATGTAAACTCCCCCGTCGGGACCATACTTCAATTCCACTCCGCGGTACCACGGGTTGTTGGCCCGCAGAAAATCCTCCCCATGCCGTGCTACATACCCGGATCCCGCACGTTCCAGGACCTCCATGTTCACCCGCTTCCCGTGCGTGTTGTGCATGAAGACTTTTCCGCGGTAACGCGCCGGCCAGTTATCTGCCAGGTAGATCATGCCCCCTGAATGTGAGTGCCCCCCGCCCAGTCCGTCAGTGGTCTCCCCGGCCCGGGCCTTGTGCCACACCTTGCCGTAGTCGAAGTGCTGATGATCCGCACACTGGTTGAGAAAGGGCTGCTTATCGGCGTCGTGCGGGGGAACGAAGTTGACCCGGTAGCGCGCTCCCGGGATCAGATGGAACAGCTGCCCGTTCACATTGTTGGTGAAGAACATTTCGCCCACCGCGTTCCAGTCGAAACCCCACGGGTTGATGCCGCCGCTGCACACCAGCTCAAACTTTTTCCAGACCGGATGATACCGCCAGATACAGGCCTGGAACTTCTCCCGGTCCTCGTCCGGGGTCCCGACCACCCCAGCCCTCGAGGGTGCGAGCATCCCGTGACGCCCCCAGAGCCAGCCATCCGGTCCCCAGCGCAAGCCGTTCACGTTGTTGTGCGAAGCTTCCGTCGTAAACCCATCGACCCTGTGCTCGACCGGACCGTCCGGAACATCGTCGTGGTCCCGGTCCGGGATGAAACTCAGGTAAGGTGCCTGGGCCACCCACACTCCGCCGTGCCCCCACTCGATACCGAACGCCCGCTGCCCCTCGTCCCAGAACACCTTGCGCTCGTCAAAGCGACCGTCCCCGTCGGTGTCCTCGAGGATCACGATGCGATCCCGCTTTTCGAGATCATACTGCTTCTTGCCCGTGTAGGTGTAGCACTCAAGCACCCAGAGGCGCCCCCGGTCATCAAAAGTGAAGGACACCGGCTGGCGGATGTCCGGCTCGGCGGCAAAGAGCGTCACATGGAACCCATCCGGCAGAGTCATCCTCGCAACCTGCTCCCCCGCCGCCGGCGGATGTTCCCCGGCCTTCTGGGTATTTTCGGCGTGCGGCCAGTCATCCGCCCACGCCACCGCAAGACACGGGAGCAGCAGGATTGGCAGGGAACGTATATTCATGACCGCAGGCCCGGAAAATCGCACCCCGCTTTAGCGTTACAATCGCACGCTGAAAAGGATTTCCATCCTGGCCACGCAAGCGTAATGAAGCTTGGTCCTTCCCTCCCCGGGGTTCAGGATTGATCAACAAGATGATTCACCTTCCGCCGCTGTCATGAAAACGCTTCTACTCCTTGCACTCCTCTCCGCCCCACTCGCCGCCGATCCGGCAGGCATCTTCAGGAAGGGCTCCGAGTGGAAAGTGGTGAGCGAGGGACACCAGTTCGCCGAGGGCATGGTGGTCGACGCCGAGAACAACCTCTACTTCACCGATGTTCCCCGCAGCCAACTGTGGCGGGTGGACGGCAGGACCGGGAAAAAGACGCTTCTGGACGAAATGACCGGACGTGCCAATGGCATCGCCCGGGGCCCCGACTCACGCATCTATGGCTGTGCGGGAGGAGACCGCAAGATCTACGCCTGGACGCCGGGCACATGGCGGAAGGAAGCCGTGGCCAGTGGCCCGCGCTCCAACGACATCGCGGTCCGCAAGGACGGCACCATTTTCTTTACCGACCCACAAAACCAGTGCGTCTGGCGCGTCTCCGCCGGTGCGGGTACTCTTGAGAAGGCTGCGGAACTGGAGTGGCGCCCCAATGGCATCACCCTCTCACTCGACCACAAGACGCTCTTGGTCGCAGAATTCGCTTCCCGCCACATTCACGGTTTCGCCATCGCGGAGGACAATACCCTCGGGAAGGATACCCTTGCCTTTCAACTCCGCGTCCCAGCGGACGGGAAAGGGTCGCTCGATGGCATGATGGTCCACGTCGACGGCCGCCTCCTCGCCGGCACCAACCTCGGCGTCCAGGTTGCAACGCCCCTGGGGAAACAAAAACCGCCCGCACCTCCGATCGTCATTCCCATTCCCAATAATCTCCCCCGTGCCAACTACGTCCGGACCAGCCCGGATGGAAGATGGCTCTATGTCGCTCACGCCAAGGCCATCCTCCGCCGCGAGCTCGATCCAACCTTCTCGAGGAACGCCGCGCAGGACGACCGCTAGAAGAATACGCGGGGATTCAAAGTTCCCTCCCTCGGCGTTTCCCAAGACACCCCTCTCCACATTGGTCTCATGCCCCGCTCGTCCCTCTCCCTGATGGTCACCGTTCTGCTCCTCGGCGGCGCCTCCCCCGTTCTTACCGAGAACAGGCCCCTGCTCCGTCAGGGCGAATACCTCAAGCCGGAACAGGGAAAAGCAGAACTCGACCGCATTGCCCGCAAGATTCCCGACCTTGCTGCCTGGGAAAAACGCCGCGCCGCAGTGCGCCAGGGGATTCTCGAAGGCGCAGGCCTGCACCCCCTGCCACGGAAAACGCCCCTTAATCCGCTTCGCCACTCCAAACGCAGACACGCGGGCTATACCGTCGAGAATGTGGCCCTCGAAACATCTCCCGGCCTCTTTCTCTGCGGAAATCTCTACCTCCCGGAAACACCGCCCGAAAGCATGGCTGCGATCCTCTGTCCCCATGGGCACGCCCGGGATCCCAGCTACAGGGAAGAAGGCCGACTCCGTCCCGACATGCAGTATCGCTGCGCCACCCTCGCGCGCATGGGTGCCGCGGTCTTCTCCTATGACATGGTCGGCTACTCCGACTCCCGGAAGCAGGGCTGGAACCATCGCGCCAGCCCCCAGGTCCTGAAACTGCAGTGCTGGAACAGTATTCGGGCCGTCGACTTCATGCTCTCCCTGCCCGGTGTGGATCCCGGACGCATCGGGGTTACCGGGGCCTCGGGTGGCGGAACGCAGACCTTTCTTCTCACCGCCCTGGACGACCGGGTCGCGGCCTCCGTGCCCTGCGTCATGGTCTCCGCACACTTTTACGGAGGCTGCGTCTGCGAAAGTGGTGTCCCCATCCACGTCCGGCCCGGTCACATCACCAACAACACCGAAATTGCGGCTCTCTGTGCCCCGAGGCCCATGATGCTCATCTCCTGCGGAGGTGACTGGACCGCCCGCACACCCGAGGTCGAGTTCCCCTTCGTCCAGCGCATCTACGCTCTCTACGGAAAGAAGAATCTGGTCGAGAACGCACACCTCGCCAACGAGGGACATGACTACGGCAGATCGAAGAGGCAACCGATGTACACATTCTTCGCCCGGCATCTCAAGCTGGACGGCAACGCGTGGAAAACGGCCGATGGCACTCGGATGGATGAATCAGGTGTGGCAATGGAAACACACCAGGCCCTGCAGGTATTTACCGACCGGCATCCCCTTCCCGCCCACGCCCTCAAGCCGGACAGCAAGGTCCTTCTGCCTCGGTAGAACCCCTCTTCGTTCCAGCTTCCGGAGAAAGCCACTACCGCTTTTTCCAGTCCCGCCAGAGCCACCGCATGGTGTCCGGGAAGATTGCGCCACCATGCTTCCCACTGTGGCCTCCTTCCCCCCACACGGTCTTGTGGTCGTAGTTTTTGAACTGCAACGCCTTTTCCATCTGGAGGTTGCCCAGCCACCAGTTCCCGTGAGCGTTATCGAGATCGTTGGATCCGTCCTGGAGAAACACTCGGAGCGGCTTGTTCTCCGTTTTTCGAATGAGGGCAGGGTAGACATGCCCTCCCCGGATATTGGTGAAACTTCCAATGTGGCTCACCACCTTGCGGAAGAGGTCGGGCCTCTCCCAGGCTGCAGTGAAGGCGCAGATTCCTCCCGAACTCATTCCGCAGATCGCCCGCAGATTGGGGTCATCCGTCAGCCTGCAGGTCTTCGCCACCTCCGGCAGGATCTCCTTTTCAAGAAAAGACACGTAGTCGGGGCTCAGGGAATCATACTCCACACTGCGATTGCTCTTCACCCCGGCAGGTGCCTTCCACCCCTGCTGTCCCTCGATCCGGTCAGTGAAGAGCCCCGGGTTGAGGAAAATCCCGATCGTGACCGGCATCTCTCCACGGTGAATGAGGTTATCAAAGACAATCGGCACCCGGATATCCCCGCTCTCCCTGACATAGGCATGACCATCCTGGAATACCATCACCGCCGCCGCTTGCGTCCCATCATACTGAGCCGGAATGTAGAGGTACCACTGCCGCAGTGTCCCCTTGAGCGCCTCACTCTGCCACTCGTGCCGCGTGACCTTGCCCCGGGGGACCCCTTCCTGCCGCCCGGAATCAGGCCCCAGAGGAAACGCAGGGAGCTTGGGCTTCTCCTGGGCCGAAACCGGTAACAGGAAACACGCACACCAGAGGAAACAGGGGAGGATCGAGTTCGGCATCTGGCAGGCAAACGGGAAATCCAGCTCCCGTCTATCTCTTTTCAGGGTATTCCCCTCGCGCCGAGGCGCCGGGGTAGCCTGAAAGGTCGCCGTCCCGCAGCTGGGTTTATTCACAGGAGCTGCGGTGCTCCTGGGAGCCCCACGGCCCCTCTGTTTTCCGGGATTCCTCCGCCCCGCTGCATTCCGATTCTAATTTTATGCACAAAAGACCCTTTCGCCTCCGCTAGAAAAGCAGCATTTAATACGTAGAAACAGAAAAGCAGCCTCCCCTCCAGCGACCCCGGGTGCTATGGCTCACGGGAAAAGCGGAAATCAAACCGAAACACCCGCACAAGCATGAAAAAGTTCCTTTTCCTTCCGGCCCTTCTGGCTGTCCTCGCATTGCCGCTCTTCGCGGAGCCTGCCCTTCACCTCGATACCGCAAGCCTCCGGCCGGACACGACCTTCAAGCTGAGCTTTCACAAGGACGTGGTAACCAGGGACCAGGTCGGTAAGACCGTGCCCAACGCCATGATGAAAATCGAGCCGCCCCTCGCGGGCGACCTCAAGTGGATCGAACCGAACGTGGCTCTCTTCCAGCGCAAGGGTATTCCCACGCTGTCCACCAAGTATACTTTCTCCCTTCTCCCCGGATTCACGTTCCTCGACGGGACTCCTATTCCAGCAGTCAAACTCCAGTCTCTGGGCACCACCTCCTTCAGCTACCAGACCGGCTACTGGCACGGCAACACACGCAATCCCAGCTACTTCCTCCGCTTCAATGACGCCATCGACCCCGGCAAGGTCGCCGGAAAGGTATATTTCGTCGACAAAAAGGGCTCTCAGGTGGCCGCCCGCCTGCGCCAGGGCATCTACAGCGACCTTCGTACCAGCCGCGCCCTGGGCCCCACCTGGTCCCAGAGCTTCGAGGGGTGGAGCCCTCCCGATGTCACCGGACTCGACCCCCAGACCAGAATCACCACCGCGATCACAGCAACTCCGGTCCACCCCCTCCCGGTGGGCGAGAACTGGAAGCTCGTGGTCGAGCGCGGAATCAGGAATCTGGATGGTAGTTCCGCCACTACAAAACCGATCGAGCGCTGGATCGGCTCGGTCACCAAATTCGAAGTGGCGTCGATCCAGGCCGTCACCCGCATCGACACCAAACCCTACCTGAGTATCGGGCTGTCCAAGAAGCTCCCCGAAAACTTCAACACCGCCGATCTCGCCCAGTTCATCGAGATCGACCCCCTGCCGGCCAACATGGAGCTGGAAGCCAGTCGCACCCTCATCTCCATCAAGGGAGACTTCCCCAGCCGCTCGAAGTGGAAAGTCACCGTCAAGCGCGGCATGATCGCCTTCGATGGACTGGCCATGCTCGAGTCCAAGAGCGCGGAAGTCCGCTTCAGGCACCATGCACCCGTCCTCGCCGCCCCGAGCTATGCTGCCGCCCAGCTCGCCATCGGGTCCCGCACCTACGCGGTGCAGACTGTGAACGTGGCCAAGGCCCGGATCCGGGCCAAACGCCTCACCGGGAGGGATGCTGTCCGGGCCCTCCAGGGCTACCGCCATTACAGTGGCGACGGTCCGAACTCAGATCGAATCACCGAGCGCCACACCATTCCCTGGTCACTTGTCTCCGGGGAGCCCGTCTACGACCAGACCATCGAACTCGACAACGCCCACGACACCTCGGCTCCCATCGAGATCACGTGGGATGAAGTTCTCGGCAGGGACAAGGCTAACGGACTCCTCTTTCTGCACATCGAGGCAGATCCCAAGCCGGGGATGGAGAGCTACTACGCCAGGAAAAAGGTCACCCAGGTCCTCATGCAGCTCACCGACATCGGCCTTGCGTGGAAGATCAACAAGGAGAGCGCCTTCCTCTACGCTTACTCCTGCCACACCGGAAAGCCTCTCCCCAACGTTCAACTCGATGTCTTCGGCGAGGATGCCCGCGCCATGCAGTCCGCCCGGACCAACGAGGCCGGAGTGGCTCGACTCCCCCGCTCTGCCGACCAGCGCCACCTGCGGGCTTCCCTTGGCGAGGACAGTGTGATGGTCGATTTTGACCGCAGCATTCCCACCGTCTCGATGTGGCGTTTCCCGGTCAACACCGAGTGGGAGCCGGAGCTTCCCAATCGGCGCACTGCCCTTCTCTTCACGGATCGCACCCTCTATCGCCCCGGTGAGGAAGTTCACCTCAAGGGCATCGTGCGGCGCATCGAGAACAACCGCAGCGTTTTCGACTCCTCCGGGGGTGCCCAGCTCGTCATTCGCGATTCCTCAAGCCGGATCCTTCAGGAGCGCGATCTCACCCTCTCGAAACGGGGCAGCTTCGACCACAGCTTCACGCTTCCCGGGCAGACCGTGGGATTCTTCAGCTTTGAATTGAGCTGGCCGGAAGAGCTCGCAGCCGCGGAGGAGATGGACGGATGGCACACCCGCCGCGCCCACCGCAACAGCGCCCGCTTCATCCACAATATCTCGGTGCAGGAGTTCCGGCGCAACGCCTTTGAGTCCAAGGCCGCATTCGTGGAGTCCGGGAGTGCCGACCAGTTGAAACTCGAGCTCCGCGCCAACTACTTCCAGGGGCAGCCAGTCGCCGGGGCCAGCGTGGACTGGTTCTATCGCAGCCGGGCCGCGGGCTTCTACCCAGCCAGCTTTCGCGACTACCTCTTCTGTGACCACCGCACCTACGATGCCTACTACTGGTCGCACTACTTTGGCTACGGCACGGAATCCTACCGTCGTTCCCTCGGCACAAGCAATGGGACCGCCACTCTCGATACCGACGGCTTCACGGCCATCAACTTTGACCTCGAGGAAATCCCCTTCCCCGCTCCACGCAACGTAACCGTCACCAGCGAGGTTCTCGATCAACGCAACCAGACGCTCTCCACCGATGCCGGCATCACCGTCCACAGTTCGGATTTTTATATTGGCATCTCCCGCCTCGATAAGCTGGTCCGCGTAGGCGACGAGGTGTCCCTGAAAGCGGTGGCGGTTCAATCCGATGGCACGACCGTCACCGGCGACCCCATCGAGATTTCCGTCAGGATCGAGCGCGAAGTCCATGAGCAGGTCAAGACCAGGACCGAGAGCGGCACCGTCGCCGTGCGTAATGAACGACGGCTTGAAACAGTCACCGAGGCCCTGCCCTTTACCCTCGACCCCGCGGATGCCGAGGGCGGGGGAACACCCTTCCCCTTCAAACCCGGGCACTCGGGCAAATACATCCTCACCTTCTCCGGAAGCGACCCCCAGGGTCGCCCCATTCGCACCGCCATCACCCAGCGCGTCTACGGCTCGGAGGAATATCCGTGGGCCTACGAAAATGGCATGCTCATCAAACTCGTCCCCGAGAAGAAGCGCTACCGCCCGGGCGAGACCGCCCGTATCCTTGTGCAAACGCCCATCGAGGGCACCGCCCTCGTCACCATGGAGCGGGACGGCGTCCACCGACACCTGATCCGCGAACTCACCGCTGACAACCCGGTGGTCGAGATTCCCCTTGCTGAAGATGATGCTCCCAACACCTTTGTCTCCGTTCTCGTCATCAAGGGCTCGAAGGACAATCTGCGCAAGCACAAGGAGCCCATCCTCCGGCTCGGCTATTGCGAACTTGCCGTTGAGGTGGTCCGGGAGCGCCTCCAGGTCGCACTCAAGATCCCGGGAGACTATCATCGCCCCGGCGAAGAGGTCACCATCGATGGCCAGGTCCGCGACCACGAGGGCAACGCCGTGAGCGGAGCGGAAGTGACACTCTACGCAGAAGATGAGGGCACCCTTGCCGTGGCCGGGTATGCCAACCCCGATCCGGTCGGGCACTTCTACTCTCCCCGCAGCCTCCGTACGGAAGCAGGCACCTCCCTCGGGAAAATCCTCTCCGAGGACCCAGGGCAGCGTCACACCTTCAACAAGGGATTCTTCATCGGGGGAGGAGCTCCCCTGCTGGCGGATGGGCTGGACGGTCCCGAGCCCCGCACCGACTTCAATCCCTGTGCCATCTGGCTCCCTGCCCTCCAAACCGACGAGGAGGGCCGCTTCCAGGCGCAGTTCGAATCTCCCGATACTCTCACACGTTACCGCGTCATTGCGGTCGCCCACCACGGGTCCGGCCACTTCGGCCGTGAGATCTCCGAGTTTACCGTGAGCAAGCCCCTCATGCTGGAACCCTCCACTCCGCGCTTCGCTCACGAGGGGGACAGGCTCCAGCCCAAGGTTCTCGTCCAGAATGCCACCTCCCATACCGGAACCTGGGACGTCACCCTCAAGCTCGGAAGCCTCACGCACTTTGCCGAGCACCCGGAGAAAACCGAGACCAAGTCAATCACCATCCCTGCCGACAGCAGTGCCACGCTCTCCTTCGACCTTGCCTTCCGGGAGACTGGCGAGACCGACTGGCAGTGGATCGCCTCTCCCCGCTCCCTCGATGGCGTCGCTCTGGATGACCAGCTCCGTGAGGAACTCTCCGACGCGGTCACGACCAGCTTCGCGGTCGAATACCCCATGCCGCTTCTGCGCGAGACGCGATTCATCAAGTTTCAGAATCCGAGCGCCAAGCATGACATGCTCGAGGGACTCTCGGAGGAACTGCTCGAGGGGCGTGGTCAGCTCGAACTGGAATTCGGACGCTCTGTCCTCCTCGAGGCCGGGGGAGCCCTGGATTTCCTTCTCCGCTACCCCTACGGCTGTCTCGAACAGACGACCTCCAGCACCATCCCATGGATCGCCGCTCTCCATCTGCGCGGAATGGCGCCAACCTTCCGCAGCAAGACCGAGAAGGACATCCGGCGAAACATTCAGGCCGGAGCCAACCGCCTCATCTCCATGCAATGCGATGACGGCGGACTCGCCTACTGGGCCGGCGGGGACGAGTCCGAGCCGTGGGCCTCGGCCTATGGCGGAATGGCGCTCCTCCTCTGCCGGGAGGCTGGGGCCCATGTTTCCGAGAGTGTCCTCGAGGAGCTCCGCGGCTACCTCACCGAACAACTGCGGGGAATCGCCACGTCCAAGGACTGGTGGGCCATCGAAACCGCCTGCCGGAGTTGCTTCACCCTCGCCCTCGCGGGGGATCCCCAGGTCGCCTATCACAACAAGCTCCTCGAGAACCCCGGCCGCCTTACGCCCAACGCCCTCAACTTCCTCTCGCTTGCCGTGGCCAAGTCCGGAGTCGAAGGCGCCACAGGGCAGGCCCGTAAAATCCTCACCCTGAAGGGCGCTGTAAAACAACGAGGGGGCCACTTCATGAGTTACCATCCCAGCGCCGCCTACCGCCTCCTCGCTCTCGTGAATATCGACCCCGGTTCCTCCGAGTGCGACAAGGCCATCGACCGGATCATCAAGTCGCGGGGGCGCCGGAGCGGTCACTGGGGCACGACGTGGGGTAATGCCTGGACCGTGTTTGCCCTGGGTGAGTATGCCCGCCTCGTGGAAACCTCGGAGGCCCCTCCCGTCATGACCCTCGTCACCGACGAAGGCCGCCGGGAGTTCACCCTCGACGACGAGTCTCCTTCCAATCACATGCGTATCCCCCTGCACGGCGGGCTCAAGGCCGAGGCCACTTCCTCAAAAGGTGGTTTTGCGCGCGTTCATCTCTCCTCCAAGCCCAGGCTCGCGCCTCAAAAGGCGGTCTCACAAAACGGGCTGCAGATCCTTAGGACCTACCACCGCGTGTTGCCTGACGGCAGTGAGGAAAGGCTTGATCACCCTGAAGTGGGAGACCTCGTCCGCATCCAGCTTCAGGTCACGATGCCCCGCGACGACACCAGCTACCTCGTCATCGATGACCCCATGCCGTCCATTTTCGAGGCCGTGAACACCGACTTTGCAAGCCAGGCCGGCCGCCTTGAGCGCAAGGAAGACTGGCGTGTTTCCCACCAGGAGCTGCGCGACGACCGCGCCCTCTTCTTCGTGGACCATCTGCCGCGCTCGGGCAGCTACACCCTCTCCTATCACGCGCGGGTCACTTCTGCAGGTTCCAGCGTTGCTCCACCCGCCAAGGTGGAAGCCATGTACGAACCGGACTTCTACGCCCTTTCAGCCAGCCGGAGGTTCACAACCCCCAATCCTCTCCATGCTGCTGCACGCTGACCCGCTCCCCCACGGATCAGTCCCCTCAACGGCATCCCCACCTGCATGACATTCCTTCTTCCATGGTCCCGTACCCTGCCGCTCTGCGCCCGCTCGTGGACAGGGCTCCGGCACCTGAAGGAGGAGAGAGGCTTCCGTGTCCTCGCCCGGAAAACCTGGCTCCTTGCAGCCCTCACCTGCCTTGCGTGGACCCTTCTCCCCTTTGCCTTCAGGCTTCCTCCGTCGCTCCAATCCTTGCCGGAAAGGTCCCCCCAGATCCTGGACCGTCACGGGAAATTACTCGATGAGGCGCCACGTGCCGACTTGTTCCGCCATCACCCGGTCACCCTCGAAGAGATTCCACCCGCTCTTCTGGATGCCACTCTGGTTGCCGAGGACAAGCGGTTCTTCAGCCACGATGGCATCGACCTCCTCGCCACCGTCCGCGCGACCCGCGACTGCCTGCGCCACCGCCGGGTGATCTCCGGTGCCTCAACCATTACCCAGCAGCTCATCAAGATCAGTTCTCCTCCCTCCCGTCGCAGCATTCCAATCAAGATCCGCGAGAGCCTTACCGCCCGCCACCTCGAGCACCGCTGGTCCAAGGAGGAGATCCTTACCGCCTACTTCAACAGACTCGACTACGGCAACCACCGGCAAGGCTGCCGGCGGGCAGCACGATTCTATTTCGGCAAACCCCTCGCCGACCCTGTCTCTTATACACATCTGACGCTGCCGACGATATGCAGTGTG